>NZ_JAPEIB010000003.1:0-164716 GCF_028823735.1 Algoriphagus sp. NF | reverse complement strand
CCCACTAGAAGGCTTTATGCTCTTCCCAGGTGCAGATACGCTTCCTGGAGGTTATGGTAGCCAATGGCCAGGATGGAAATTCGAGAATATGCAGTGGATTGCTGGTGAATTCAATTTCTATCAGGTGCGTGAACCAGGGGCTTATGTGATCTTTGAATTGAACCCATCTGTTCAGGTTGAAGTCACTTATCCTGGCGCAACAGAGGATTGTAATCCTAATCCGAACCCTCCAATTGCTGAGGACGACGACATGACTGCGATTCCAGTATATGAATTTGGATTCGACAACATCGTCAATGTGCTCAATAACGATCGATTGTTGGATGGAACATCTCCATTGAACACGACACTAGTAGATATCACCGAGGTGGGTCAATCTACTCCGGGAGCATTAATCCTAGATCCTGCAACTGGACTGGTAGATGTGGCTCCAGGTCTAGCTCCTGGTATTTACACCTTGGAATACCGAATCTGTACTAATCCTAATCCTACTAATTGCGATACAGCGATTGTAACAGTAAGAGTGGTATCGCCTGGAATTTTGGTTGAGAAGTCAGTTCTCGAAAATGATAATCAAGTAGATGGCTTTATCACTTATGAAATCAAAGTAACCAATACGGGAGATGTTGAACTATTCAACATTGAAGTGATGGATGACTTGACGGGTGATATGTGGACTATTTCATCATTGGCTCCGCAGGAAGTTTGGTCAGAAACTACTCAACTATCAATTGATCAAGAATTGATTGACGGAGAATGTGTGACCAACACAGCAACAGCCATTGCATATGCTGAGGAAGAAGGCGAAGCTTCGGATGGACAGTCTCAAGAAAGAAGAGTACTTGCTCGTGACGAGGATAGTGTAGAGGAATGCTTTGACATCAACGCTGACATTGCACTGGTTAAATCGGCAGAAGTTGAGAGTGAAGATGACTGCTTCGATACTGGAGATTTGGTGACTTATACTTTCGTAGTCACGAATACTGGTAACGTCACTTTGACATCTATCACTCTTGATGAAATAAACTTTACCGGAACCGGTACATTGAGCGATGTTGAATTTGTGTCAAGCAGTATGGGTAGTATCGAAGGTACTTTGATGCCTGGAGAAACTGCCACCTATACCGCCACTTATGAAATAACATTAGCGGATACTGATGCTAGATTTATCAATAATCAGGCATTAGCAACTGGATTCTTTAATGAAACAGAAGTAACTGATTTGTCTGGTGAATCGCTTGATTCAGATGTTGAAACACAAATTGATCTGTGTCAGCGACCTGCTATCGAATTGTTGAAAGATGGAATCTTTAATGATGAGAATCAGGATGGCTTCGGAAATGTAGGTGAGACAATCACATACATCTTCACAGTGAGCAATACCGGCAATGTGACCTTGAGTGACATCACAGTAACAGACCCAATGGTAACTGTGAATGGCGGACCGATCAGCTTAGCTCCTGGAGAAAGTGACAATACGACATTCACTGCTACTTATGAGTTGACTCAGCAGGATATTGATAACGGATATGTGGTGAACTTGGCCTTGGCAGAGGGAACCTCACCTACTGATGAGGTAGTAGAAGATGAGTCTTCTGATCCTACTCCTGTTGAAGAGCCAAGCACTGACTGTGAGACTTGTACGGAAACTGAGATTCCTCAGAATCCAGCTATCGAATTGTTGAAAGATGGAATCTTTAATGATGAGAATCAGGATGGCTTCGGAAATGTAGGTGAGACAATCACATACATCTTCACAGTGAGCAATACTGGAAATGTGACCTTGAGTAATATCACGGTAACGGATCCTTTGGTAACTGTGAATGGAGGACCGATCAGCTTGGCTCCTGGAGAAAGTGACAATACGACATTCACTGCGACTTATGAGTTGACTCAGCAGGATATTGATAACGGATATGTGGTGAACTTGGCTTTGGCTGAAGGAACTTCACCAACTGATGAGGTAGTAGAAGATGAGTCTTCTGATCCTACACCGGTAGAAAATCCAAGTACTGAGTGTGAGACTTGTACTGAGGTAGTAATTCCTCAGAATCCAAGTATTAACATAGATAAGACAGCTGATCCTACTTCGGTAGATGCAGCAGGTCAGGAAGTGACTTATACCCTGACAGTGACCAACACAGGTAACACGACTCTTGCAGGAGTGACGATCAATGATCCATTGACAGGCTTCAGTGAGAATGTCGGATCGATGGTACCGGGTCAGGTAGTTGTGAGAGAGACCACTTACGTGGTGACACAGGCTGACATCGATAACGGATCGATCGTGAACGTAGCGGATGTATTTGCCTTCTCCGGACAGACTCCGGTATCCGACGAGGATGATGCGGTAGTTGAAGCGATTCAGCGACCAGGCATCACCATGGATAAGACAGCTGATCCTACTTCGGTAGATGCAGCAGGTCAGGAAGTGACTTATACCCTGACAGTGACCAACACAGGTAACACGACTCTTGCAGGAGTGACGATCAATGATCCGTTGACAGGATTCAGTGAGAATGTGGGATCGATGGTACCGGGTCAGGTAGTTGTGAGAGAAACCACTTATGTGGTGACACAGGCTGACATCGACAACGGATCGATCGTGAACGTAGCGGATGTATTTGCCTTCTCCGGACAGACTCCGGTATCCGACGAGGATGATGCGGTAGTTGAAGCGATTCAGCGACCAGGCATCACCATGGATAAGACAGCTGATCCTACTTCGGTAGATGCAGCAGGTCAGGAAGTGACTTATACCTTGACAGTGACCAACACAGGTAACACGACTCTTGCAGGAGTGACGATCAATGATCCATTGACAGGATTCAGTGAGAATGTGGGATCGATGGTACCGGGTCAGGTAGTTGTGAGAGAAACCACTTATGTGGTGACACAGGCTGACATCGACAACGGATCGATCGTGAACGTAGCGGATGTATTTGCCTTCTCCGGACAGACTCCGGTATCCGACGAGGATGATGCGGTAGTTGAAGCGATTCGCAATCCATCTATTCAAGTGATTAAGACGGACAACGGAGCCGAGGTGAGCGAAGCAGGTGATGTGATCACTTATACCCTGACTGTCACCAATACCGGTAATGTGACCCTGACCAATGTAACGGTAGAGGATCCATTGACTGGCTTGGATGTGAATGTGGGTACTTTGGCACCTGGCGCATCGACTTCTGTTGATACCGACTACGAGGTGACTCAGGCTGATGTGGATGCAGGATTTGTATTGAACACTGCCTTGACCACTGGTGAGAGTCCAGATGAAGATGATCCTGAAGACGATACGGATATTGAGACTCCGATTGAGCGCAATCCATCTATCCAAGTGATTAAGACGGACAACGGAGCCGAGGTGAGCGAGGCAGGAGATGTAATCACTTATACCTTGACTGTGACCAATACAGGTAATGTGACCTTGACCAATGTGACGGTAGAGGATCCATTGACAGGTTTGGATGTGAATGTAGGAGCACTTGCACCAGGCGAATCGACTTCTATAGATACTGACTACGTGGTGACTCAGGCTGATGTGGATGCAGGGTTTGTATTGAACACTGCCTTGACCACCGGTGAAAGCCCTGAAGGTGAAGATGATCCAGAAGATGAGACTGAGATTGAAACACCAATCGATCGAAGTTCTTCTATCACCATAAGCAAAGAAGCTGATGTTGAAGCTGTACAGGATGAAGGTGAGGTAATCAACTACACCATTGTAGTGACCAATACTGGAAATACTACCTTGACTGATGTTGCAGTAGCTGATCCATTGACTGGTCTAGATGAAGTAATTGATGTACTACAACCTGGTGAATCAGTGAGCTTTGAGACAAGCTATACAGTGACCATTGCTGATCTTGCAGATAAGCAACAAATCGTGAACGTAGCAACAGCAACCTTCACCGATCCAGTGACCGAAGATGAAGTGACTGAAGAAGCTGAAGAAACAGTTGATGTAGGATGTATTGACTGGACATTGGTAACGGGTGTGGTATTCAATGCCTTGACAGACCAGCCATTGCCTAATGTTCCGATTACCTTGATTCCACAGGGCAATACACCTGGCGAAACACTGATTGTGATCACTGATGCTGATGGACGCTATGTCTTCAAGGATGTACCGACCGGTAACTACCTGATCCAGGTTCAGGATGCCAACCTAAATGCTCAGGGGCTATTCAACTTCCAGAAGAGCTCCCTAGCCTTCAGAGAGGTCGAAGTCTGTGTTCCAATAGTGGAAGACTTCCAATATGCTCCATTTGATGGAATTATCCTTGGAGATTTTGTATGGTATGATCTGAATCAGGATGGTATTCAGAACGAGTGGTTCGATGCCAATAATGATGGTCAGGTAACCATGAACGATCTTTCTGCAGGTCCGATCTCAATCAGAGAATGGGAGTGGTTTGACCTGAACGGTGACGGTCGATATGATGGCCCAGAGAATGAGGGTGAGTTGAACAAAGCCGGAATCGCAGGTAATGCTGAACCAGGACAATCTGGAAATATTAGAGTAACTGGTCCAAACGGCTTTGAAACAAATCAGATCGTGGGTATTCTCGGCTACTGGAGAGAAAGAATAGGAGCTACAGAAGATGATACCTTCGATGATCAGGGTGGAGCTCTTTACGGAGAGTACAATGCGGAAATTATTCCGGATCCAGTATTGATCTCCAATGCCTCAGCAATGGCGGCAACAGGATTAGTTAAGATCCTTCCAAATGCTGGAGGTAGAATGACAGATATCAATTCTGTACGCTTCGAAGAGCGATGTGGATTGACTACTGAAGATAATGTCTCAGCAATAGTTTCTGCTCAAGACAAGGTACACTTGGATATGGACTTCGGATGGGTATGTGAGCAGGTAGAAGTAGAAATTATCGCTAATGACGATGACTTCGGAGAGTACTTCGTAAGCTACGGCGGACTGCTTGGAAATATCCTTGACAATGACCTTCTGGAAGGTCAGCGTCCAGACCCTGCAGATGTGGACTTCGAATTCACTGAATTGGACGGTGTGATAGGTCTATTGATCGATGATAACGGTGAATTGAGCTTGATACCAAATGTAAATGAGGCGAGAGCTTACACCTTGCGATATGTACTCAGAGAGACAGCCTTCCCTGATAACAATGACGATGCCTTGGTATTCTTCAGATTACTGAACGATCAGGTTGATCTCTCAGTAGAGAAGACCAGCTTCGAAGTAGAAATCTATGAAGGTGATGAGTTTGAGTATGAGATCACGGTAAGAAATATCGGAGGCACTCCAGCTACCAATGTTGAGATCGTGGATGAGCTGCCAGCAAGTGTCACTTACCTAAGCTCGAGCGTAGTATTTACGAATGACGAGCAGATTCAGGTAGGTACGCCAGCGGTGACGGGAAGTAGAATTACTTGGAATGTACCATTCTTACCAGCAGACGGAGTAATTGTCTTCAGAGTGAGGGTACAGGCAGGTGATGCCGGAACGATCACAAACATCGCAACAGTGGGAGCTGAAGAAGAAGATGTCGATACTACCAACAACCAAGACGACGATGTGAATCAAGTATTACCATTCAGAATACCGAATGTTATTACGCCAAACAACGACGGAGACAATGATTCTTTCGAGATCAAGGGACTAGGTAAGTTTGTAAGCAATGAAATAACTATCTTTAACAGATACGGGGACCATGTCCTTGAGCAGGAGAATTACAGAAACGACTGGAATGCACCAGGACAAGTTTCAGGAACATACTTCTTCGTCTTGAGAACGGTAGACCGATCTGGAAGAGAGCATGAGTTTACAGGCTGGATCCAAGTAATTAAAGAAGATTAATCAAGAAGCGTTATGAAATCGAGCATGGCTGAAAATATTCTTAGAATTCCTCGAAGTCCTCGGGGCAGCCATGCGAGATTATCCCTGTCTTTGGAAGGCAGGTCTGACCTCCAAAATTCAAATAACAAGCAGATGAAAACTACTTTTAAAATCATCGGTATAACCTTCCTACTAGCCTTAATGGCCACGGGGGGGACTTTTGGGCAGCAGCTTCCCCAATTCAGTCAGTACATTTTCAATGGATTGCATGTCAATCCGGGATATGCTGGCTACAAGGGAGAGCCCTACATTCAATCCACCTTCAGGTCGCAGTGGATCCGCTTCCCTGGATCTCCTGAAACCTTTACGGTCACCGCTGACCTAAGCGCCAATGAAGGCACCATGGGGTTTGGTTTCTCCATTTTGTCAGATAACATTGGGCCAGCGCGGACCAACGGAGGTTTGCTAACCTACGCTTATCGTATCCAAACGGGACGGGATAGCTACCTAGGGCTGGGAGTAAGTGCCGGGGTGACCGAATACGCTATTGATGGTAGTATGCTGGATCCTAATGATTTTCCTGATTCAGAAATTCCTGATGGTAGAATTAATCTATTCACTCCCAACTTGAATTCTGGACTTTTCTTCCACACCTCAAAATTCTATGCTGGTTTCAGTGTATACAATATGATTGGTAAAAGAGCCCTTGAAAGAGAGGATGTGGCTCTTGCCTACCATGACTTTCATTATTATTTGACAGCAGGTGCACTCTTTGACTTAGGAAGTACGGTGAAGTTCAAGCCAAGTTTCTTAATCAAGGAGGTGAAAGGAGCTCCAACCAATTATGACATCAATGCGATGTTCTTATTTGGAGAGCGAATTTGGCTAGGAGGTTCTTATAGATCCAATATGAAGATTTGGAATGACAACCTTCCAGAAAATCTTTCCAATAGAAATGCTTTTGCAGCGATTGTGGAAATTTTCGCTACAGATAGAATAAGACTCGGTTATGCTTATGATCATAACCTCAACGTACTGCAGGATTTCAGAAGTAATTCTCATGAACTTTCTGTAGGATTCTACATGATTCCAAGAAGAGCAGTAATGAAAAATCAAAGATGGTTCTGATTATGAAAAAGACATTGACCATATTAAGTATCACAGCTAGTTTATTTTTAGGATTCGGTCAGCAAGCCACAGCTCAAAAGAGTAAGGTGAGATTTGCTGATGGACAAATGGATCTGATGAACTACCAGCGTGCCATCGATATTTATGAGCAGGCATATTCAAAGAAGCCCAATTATGAGACTGCGAAAAAAACCGCTCAGGCTTATGATGTTGTAAGAGATTATGACAAATCTCTAGAATGGTGGAAAAATACCGTTTCCTATGAAGATGATGCTTCACGGGAAGACTATATCAGCCTGTTGTCCGCAGCTCAAAAGGCAGGAAAACTAGAAGCAGGAAAGAGCGATTTGAGGGGAAGAAATGTTTCTCCTGATTCTTTGATGAGTTATTTAGAAACATTCATTTCTCCGGAGACTCAGAAAAAGGTAAATATCCAGCCGGCAGAAGGTCTAAATTCTGAAGGTTCTGATTTTGTGGTTGCTCAGGATGCAGCAGGAAATAAGTATTTTGTTTCAGACCGGGGTGGAGAATTTCCTTCGAAGAAAATGCCCGGTATCCGAATTGACTACAAGAATGAGTTTTTCAGTGAAGAAAAAAGTGATTACACTGGGCGTCAATATTTCTCACTTTACAAACAAGACACAGAAGGGAATGTCTCTAAAATAGTTTCCAATGTGCCCGGTACGAAGAACTTTGCAGATCCTTCTTATGCCAAAGAGGCTGGGGTGCTGTTTTACTCTGTGACTCGGGATATAAAGAAGGCAAAAGGTGACAGACAAATCGCCGTACAATCAGAGATTTATTACAGCAAGGTAAATGAGGACGGTCAATTGGAAGGATTCATGGCCTTTCCATTCAATGATTCTCTGAATTATTCTGTCATGCATCCATTTGTAGATGAGCAGGCAAAAAGACTTTATTTCGCTTCTGATATGCCGGATGGAATTGGTGGTTATGATATTTACTATTCTGAATACGATGCAGATATGAATTTTACTGCACCAGTAAATCTTGGAGCACCACTCAATACTGAAGGAAACGAAACTCACCCTTTTAGAAAAGACGATAAGTTTTATTTCTCATCCACAGGTCATCCACGAGTAGGAGGGATGGATATCTATGTGGCTGATTTCAACAATGGAACTGCCTCTAATGTGAAAAATATGGGTATGCCAATTAATTCTGTCGCAGATGATTTTGGCTACAGAGAGCTTGAAAATGGTGAAATCTACCTTTCTTCCAACCGTAAAGGAGGAGAAGGGCTTGATGATCTATATGTAATGGAGGATGCCTTCAAGCAATTCCTGGCTAGAGTAATCGACTGTGATGGCTTAGTGGTAACGGATAGCTATATGGCTACCATGCGTGATAACACGCAGAATGGAAATGTCATTACCCAAATGAATCAAGGAGCTTTGACTGCAGAACTTGAGCCGGAAAGCGACTTCTCATTGACTATCAGTAAGCCGGGATATTTCTCAGTCACGGATAATACCATTTCCACTAAGGGATTTGAAGGTGATACTGTGAAGCGAGAGTACAAGTTGTCTCCGATCCCATATCAGTTGCCGGTATTTGTGGACATCGTTTATTATGATTTGGATAAGTATGCGATCCGCGAAGATGCCAAGCCTGCCTTGGATAAGATTGCGGAGATCATGAAAAAATATAGCTTCCTAGATCTATTGGTGGCTTCTCACACAGACTCTAGAGCATCAGATGAGTACAATATCACACTTTCCAACAATCGTGCAAAGGCGGTGACAGAATATATGGCTCAATACAACATCTCTCCTGATCGAATCCGATTGGAGTGGTTTGGAGAGCAGAATCTGGTGAATGACTGTGGAAATGGAGTTCCATGTTCTGAAGCGGATCATCAGTTGAATAGACGTTCTGAGTTGGTATTGGAAGCCTTCCCTGATGCGACCAAGCAATATGATGTACCCACTGAGCTTACCGGAATGGACTTCTGTAATCCAGAGGATATCTTCACCATGCTTCAGGACGAGATCAATGAGATCCCGACTATCTACTTTGACTTTGATAAGTCCATGCTACGTTCGGTACACAAGAAGGAACTCGAGCGGACTGCCATCATGCTACAGCGTATGCCAAACTTGATGCTTTACATCGAAGGACATACTGACCAGAGAGGTTCTGATGATTACAATGTGGGATTGTCAGAGCGTCGCGCCAAAGTAGTGATGGACTATCTGATGAAGCGAGGGATTGAAGAGAATCGTATGGAGCATCAGTGGTATGGTGAAACTCAGCCAATCCACAACTGTAACGAAGTGACTTGTACTCCTGCTATGCATCAGCTCAACAGGCGTACAGAACTTCGGGTAGGAAAATCCGGATTCTCCTACACAGGAAGAAGGAAGAAAGTAGATACTATGTAATTTTAGATTGATGTGAGTAAGGGCGAGTCTTTTGAGACTCGCCTTTTTTTTGCCTTCAGCGATCTTAGAATTTAGATAGGAGTTTTCTCGATAAGGGTTAAAGAAAATTCGGTCTATCCAATTTCTTGCCGATTCGAAAAGCTGCATTCATCAATCCTACGTGAGAATAAGCCTGAGGGAAATTGCCCCATTGGCTGCCTGTAGCTTGATCTACATCCTCAGAGAATAGACTCAAGTGATTACAATACTTCACGAGGGTCTCAAAGCCCTCGATGGCCTCGTCCAATCTATTGACACAGGCCAAAGCTTCGATATACCAAAAAGCGCAAATCAAAAAGGTCGTCTCCGGCACCCCAAAATCGTCCATGTGCTTGTAGCGGTAGAAAAGAAAATCCTTGGCGAGCAAGTCTTCTTCCAGTGCCTTTAGATGCTCATTAGCCCGCTCGATATCATCCCCAAAATAGCCCATGGTGATCAATTGAAGCGTAGATGCATCCATATGCTTGGATCCGATAGCCTGTGCGTAAGCTTTGCGCTCGGGGAGGTAGCAGGCTTCTATTTTTTTGATGGCTTCATCACGCAGGTAGATAGCCTTTTGATACATGGTTTCATTTTTCAAGCGAATGCCGATTTTGGCTGCTGCATTGGCGCCAGCCCAGTGAAAAAGGAAGGTATAGCAGTGCTCCTGCGCCAGATTTCGAAACTCCCACAATCCAGCGTCTTTTTCATGCATGGTCGCTTCGATTTTATCCAGCAGGTTCATGATCAAGGGCTCTGAATGGATACGCTCGGACTCCGTAAATCGCTGATCGGAGTAAAGGGGCAAGAGTGAAACCAATACCTGACCATACAAGTCATTTTGGATGTGGGTGTAGGCCTGATTGCCAAATCGAACTGGTTTATTACCCAAGTACCCATCCAGTTCGGAGATTTCTTCTGTAAGCAGCCAGTCTCCTGTAATGGAATAGAGTGGTTGATAGCGACCGTCGGGTCCGGTTGGGAGATTGAAGATAAAGTCAAAATATTTTTCTAGCTCCTCGAAGTGCCCCAAGCTATTGAAGCAGGTGAGGGTGTAGTAGGTATCCCGTATCCAGCAGTAGCGGTAGTCCCAGTTGCGGGTGCTACCGGGAGACTCTGGCAGGGAAGTAGTCGAGGCTGCGATGATGGCACCGGTATCCTCAAATTGGTGGATCTTCAGAATCAAAGCGGACCGTAAGACCAATCGCTGAGAGAAATTTGGGATGCTGGTTGACTTCACCCAAGACCGCCAATAATCAGTCGTGGATTGAAGAAAGCGCTCTGAGGTAGTTTCGATGGGAGCTTCCAAAGGCCTACCATAGGTGAGAACCAAGTATACGGGCCGCTGAAGTACAAAAGGTTTACTTTCACAGATATAAGTCAAAGGCGCATTGGTGGTGAGTCGGAGTTCTTGATCAATCCCCATATAGCGGATATGATTGCTTCCTTGACTGGGAGTGAGTTGTACCCGACCCTGATCGGTGACAGGTTGACAGCAAATCTGAATCTTCGGCGAACCAGCTACCGGTTCTACCTTCCGTATCAGCATCAAGGGCTTGTAATAGCGATCGTAATTTTTGAAGCGGGGTGCAAAATCAGTGACTTTATAGGACTCGTCTCCATTTCGGATGATGGTCTCCAGTACGTTGGTATTTTCCACATAAATCTGTGCGGAGCTGTATTCTCCTGAGGCAGGTAGGATGGTGAATTTCCCGCCTTTTTCCCGGTCCAGCATCCCACCAAAAATAAAATCTGAGTCAAAACGCGGCATGCAAAGCCAGGAAATATTGGTGTCCTTTTCGATATGGGCGATATAGGCACAGTTGCCGATCAAGCCGGATTCGTAGAGGTGTTTGTTCATTGGAATGTTTACTTAGGTTTGAGAAAAAAGTGCGGCTATTGGGTCAAAGGCAAATAAGCAAAAAAGGGAATGGAAAGCAAAAATCTACTCTTCGCGCCCTTCAGGCTTCATTCCAAAATGCTCTTCCAATTGTGATTCCCGAAGGTTGGGAATTCCAAATTCATAAAAGTCTAAAATTAGGTCTCCCTGGACTAGAAAAAAGAGATTTGATTTATTGTCAAAAGGCACATTTTCAAGGTGATTCTGCTCGAAAAATCTATCTTCAGAATCTAAATAAACAGGATATGGGAAATCCCGCCTTTCGAAAAAAGAACTAATCTGGCCAGGACTGTTTTTCCCATCTTTCCCTTCTCCTCCCAAATAAATACTGATTGAAAGATTAGGATAGGATGCTGCAAATTCCTTCCAATTCAGAATATTGTCGGTAAATGGGTAAAGTGATAGCTTAGAAATATTGAGATACCCTATTATTTTTGAATCGCAATTTGGACATGGTGGGTTTCCTTTATGAATCATTTCCAAATCTTTAGGAAAAATCATTCGATCTGGTTTCCCTTTGCAGGCAAAGGCCAGAAAAATCAAAGCAAAGTAGTTTAAAAGCCTATTCATCCAATTGAATTTTTGTCTTTAGGATAACCGGATAGTCAAAGTCTTTCTCAGGAATTTCAGATTGGATTAAGTCCAATTGGTCTTTAGGAAGGCCATTTAGTATCACAGATCGATAGGTCAAAAACATGACTTCTCCATCTTCAATCCCAATGGGAAAATGGTAGAGCATGTCATCATTCAGGTTGGTGGATAATTTTTGGACTTTATCGGTAGATTTATCGATAAAAATCAATTCCTTGAAAATGCCTTCAGGCTTTTGTAAATGTACGCTGAGTAGTATCAATTGCTCATCCTCAAAAAACCCGTGGAGATTGGCAAATCCAGTTTCACTCATTTTCCCAAAACTATTCATAATGTCCTCTTGCCAGAAATAATCGGGAATCGAATAAGTGCCGAAATCCATTTCAATCACCTTTTCTAAGGTGTCATTATGAAAGTTGTAAACATAGGGTTGAAAAGACTCAATGATATGAAGGTCATTTCCGTTTTTGAAGAAATTACGCTCTGTCATTGGCAAAAGTTTGTTTTTGTAAGTGTTGTCCAAAAAAGAGGAGATCACTTTTCCCTCTGAATTAGCTTTTACCAAGCGAAACTGGGTGAAAGGTAGATTATAACTCCCATAAAGCAAATATTCTCCGGATGGTAATTTGGTAAATGAACTTGCCAGGTACCCAGTTTCAAAAACCGTTGATATTTCGCCTGCTTCAGAGATATGATAAACCTTAGCTTGATCACCAATTCCAGAAAGCACCTCCACACTCCCGTCAGAATTGATAAAAAAATCATCCATTTTAGGAAGAAAATCTGGGCCATTTCCCACGGGTGCAACGATTCCCAGGTACTCACCATTTTTATTGAACCGATGAATCCCGTCCTTATTACCCTCATCCATTAAATAAAAAGTTTTCTCGTCAAATTTAACTCGAATATCAGTTCCCATAAGATTTTCACTCCTGGTTTCTAAAGGAATAATTTTTTGGATGGTTAGGTTTTCTTTATCGAATAAGGAAATATCATTTAAGGTGATTTGGAGTTGATCCTCAGAAGAAGGGGAGTTACAACTAAAACCAATGAAGAAAATTGAGTAGTAAAATATAGGTTTGATTTTCATACACGAAATTAGAAAAAGCCACCCTCGGATTGAGGGTGACTTTGGTTTTGTTGATACATTAATCGCAATTATTACACCCAATTTCAAAGACTCGGCAACGTTCGCTTGTAAATTGGTTGTCACAATGGTAAACTGTGTAACCACCATTACAAATTACCATTCTTTGATAGCAGGTTTTCGTTCCCTCTTCCTCTTCCTCCTGAGCATTAACTGAAATCCCGGTGAGCATCATTGACCCCAAAAAGGCCATTCCAAAGATTAATTTTTTTAATGTTTATGGTGCCGTGCGTGAGACACGAACGGCGGCTTTTATGGTAAAACTTTTGGCCAAAAACGGTTCCGGTTCCGAAGTTGAAACTAATCTAATGGGCTAGGTTCAGAAATGAAAACTTACCCGTCAAAATGATTCACTTTTTGCAAGAATGGCGTTTTTTTTGCAGACGGCTAATAATCAGCTAGAAGTAGAGTTTTTTATCTCGGATATAGTCCACCACCGCATCAGGCAGCAGATAGCGTACCGATCGCTCCTGCTATATCGCCTCCCGGATAAAGGTCGCTGAGATATCTGGAACCGCATCAAAACTCAAATTCTACAGAAAATAAGATAGGATTCCCCTCTTTATCCAAAGGTTCCACAATTTGTTGAAGCCTTGTCAAATACGCATCATCATTGATCAGGTCTTCTTGACTTTTAAGAGAAGCTAAGACTCGATCGGGTTTTGCTCCAAATACAAATCTATTTTCATACACTCCAACCAAGTAACTATTCGGATCTTGAGTTATATCATTTAATAATTCGGAATTTTTAAATAAAATAGACTTTCCAGTAAGGTTTGAATAGATATAAATCCATTTTTCATTATCATAAAAAAAAGCAAGATATTGGTAGTTGTCTGATTCATAATAATAATGAGTTATGGCGTAGTTAGTCCTAACCTCGGAGTAATATCTTTCTGGATTTTCGTTCTCCAAAATTATTTTTGGATCAAGTTTCAGCCCCCCGTAATCAATGATCAAATAAGGTTCAGGCTTTTCAATACCTTTGATCTCAAATAAGGTATCATTTAGATGCCTACGAAAAATTAGATCTCCACTCCCATTTTTAAACAATGGATTAATAATCAATGGATTCATTACTCGAGTCCCATAAGGAAAAAAGGTCTTCTTAACACTAAGATCTTTACTAGCTAAATTTAGATGATCTACTCCAAATTCCGAACCCAATAAAGCGAATCCCTTTTCGAAAGATGAAAAGCCTGAGGGAGCCAAATCTTCCAAACGACTTGTGCCGATATACTCGCCTGAAATATTGTAAGATAGTAATTTACGAAAATCAAGTACAGTAATCGTATCATTTTTAATTTCAAAATCCATGATTTGTAGGTATTGACCAGGAGCTTCTCCCCGGCTGCCAATAGAACCCACATACTCTCCATCTCGAGTGAATTGGAAAAGTTTACCCGCAAAAATATAGTCTAATACAAAAATATATTCGTCCGTAAATGAAAGTTTATTTATAGAATTAATGTAAAAAACCTCTCCAGACCCATCTTGGTTTGGCAGAGGAATTACTTCAATCTCCGAACTGACTAAATCAGAAAGTTTCAGACCCTTCTTCTCTAATGATGGATCAATTATTAATGAAGTAGGTTTTGATGTATTTTCACTTACCTGACATGAGCTTATCAAAACATAAAATACAATAAGACTTAAATTTACTTTATACATGCCAATTGATAAAAACAAATATTTTAAATTAAATAAGGCTAGCCCAAAAAGGGCTAGCATAAATTATTCAAATTGTCTTAAAATTGACAATCCCTTGTCATTTGTCCCCATTCATCACAAGCATTTCCATCTCCGCTAATCCAGCAAACTTCATAAGTCTCTTGAGTCGATGGACATACCCTTTGTTTCCATTTGTAGTCACTTCCTCCAGGTTCTTCCATTCCTTGTGCAAAGAGAATAGAACCCGAAAACGCCATAGCCCCAATGAAGGCTAATCCAAACAATACCTTTTTCATGTTTTTATTGGTTTTGTTAGTTTAAAAACCTTTGGCCAAAAGTTACTTCGATTATCGAAGATGAAACTAACATATTGAGTTTAGTTTTTAATTGCAAACTTAAACTTCAGAAAACATTCATTTTTTCCATCAGTGGCGTTTTTTTTTGCAGACGGTAAATAATCTGCTAGAAGTAGAGTTTTTTATCTCGGATATAGTCCACCACCGCATCAGGCAAAAGATAGCGCACCGATCGCTCCTGCTGTATCGCCTCCCGAATAAAGGTCGCCGAGATATCCAATAGGGGGGCATCTACTTCCATGATCGAGGGATGGGAAAAGTCCACTTTTTCTCCCGGGCGAGGATAGACATAGACCTGATAGTGCTCGAGAATCTGCTCATAGTTTTTCCATTTTTTGAATTGCTTGAGATTATCTGAACCCAAAAAAATACTGAAATTATGCTTTGGATACTGCTCACTGAGATAAGTCAAGGTATCGATGGTGTAGCTCGGGCGGGGCATGTGAAATTCCACATCGCTGGCCCGAAAGTGGAAATTATCTTCGATCGCCAGCTCCACCATACGCAGCCGATCAAATTCATGGATGAGGGATTTTCGCTTTTTCAGCGGATTCTGAGGACTGACCACAAACCACACTTCATCCAGGTCTGTTCGGTCGTAGATCGTCTCTGCTATGATCAGATGACCAAGATGAATGGGATTGAAGCTGCCGAAAAAAAGCCCGATTTTCAAAGCTTAGGAGGCTAGAAATTCACGAACTAGATTTTCTGCCTCAGCGGAGGACTTGGCAAAGTTATCATTGACAATCGTCACATCAAACTGCGGCTCGAATTTCATCTCAAACTCAGCCTTAAAAAGCCGTCTGGAAAGCGATTCTTCGGATTCGGTACCCCGGTCGTTGAGGCGGGCTTTGAGTACATCCAGCGAAGGCACTTTGACAAAAATAGCCAAAGCCTGTTCGCCAAAGTATTTTTTGAGAGCTAGTCCGCCTTTGACATCTACATCGAAAATGACGGCTTTTCCCGAATCCCAAATGCGTTGGATTTCTTCTTTGAGCGTACCGTAGAAGTTGCCGGCATAGACTTCCTCCCATTCGATGAAGGCGTCTTCGTCTATTTTTTGCTTGAATTCTTCCTGGGATAAAAAGTAATAATCCTTGCCGTGAACTTCATGCCTGCCTCGACGATCCCGGGTGCAGGCTGAGATGGAAAAACCCAAATTGGGCACATGCTGAATGAGGTGTTTGACAAGGGAAGTCTTCCCCGAACCTGAGGGGGCCGAAAAAATGATGGCTTTTCCTGCGGTCATTTTATTTGCTTTCGTGGATCATCTGACGGATGGAGTCAGCGAGTTGGGTAGGCACCGGCTGTTTGGTGCACTTCGTTTTAAGTACTTCCCGAATGGCTTGCTCCAAGTGAAAATGCTCAAAGCAAGGCTGGCATTTGTCCAGTTTTTCTTTGAGGACTTCTTTACCCTCTTCACCCATTTCTCCGTCAAGGATACTTTCCAGCAGCTGAAAGCATTTGCTTACATCACCACAGCTCACTTTCCGCTCCTCGGAAGTTTCTTTTCCGTTGTTTTCCATTTGGTATTCGTTTTAATCCTCTTCGTCTGTCTTGTAGCCCATGGACTGTGCATAGCCCCGGAGTTTGTCCTTCAATAGATTTCTGGCCCTGTGAAGCCTGGACCGTACAGTTCCGATCGGAATATCCAGGATCTTGGCCATTTCCTCGTAGGTAAAGCCTTCCAGATCCGCCAAAATAATCACCGTTCGGAAGTCAACCGCCAAGGCATTGAGCGCATTGGAAATCTCATCTCCGAGCATATCCTTGACCGAATCAGCCCGCAGATCAGTAGTTCCTTGAAAGTCAACATCATCAGAGTTATAATAAGTTTCAACTTCCTGATAATCTACCTTAGCAGGTTGCTTGGACTTCTTACGGTATTCGTTGATGAAACTGTTTTTCAGGATGCGAAACAGCCAGGCTTTGGCGTTGGTTCCCTGTTCGAAGGAATTGATGAAGCGATAAGCTTTCAGATAGGTATCCTGTACCAGATCCTTGGCATCGTCCTCATCGAAGGTGAGCCGGAAGGCAAAATTGTACATGGAGTCAATGTGTGGCATAAACTCCCCGTCAAAGATGCTGTTTTTCTCTTCCTGCGTATATTTTCTGCGCTGACTATCCGACATAAGATTCAAAAGTAATCATTGGGTGAAATTATAACTAGGATTCGGGAACTTTTCCCCGCTTTTCCTTTATTTTGTATCCTCAGTTCGATTGTATTCGACGCTTTCAGGCATGTTTTTCTTTCGTCTTCTCTCCCGACTTCCGCTTTCTATCTTATACCTACTCACGGACTTTCTCTATCTGATTGCCCGCTTTGTGATTCGGTATCGGAAAAAGGTGATCGATGAAAATCTCCTTCATGCTTTTCCTGAGCTTTCTGATACAGAGCGAAAAAAGATCCGAAATCGTTTTTACAAGAATTTTACTGACACATTTGCCGAAACCATCAAAATCCTGACAATTTCGGAAGCAGAATTCCGCCGCAGATTTGTCATTGTCAATCAGCCGGATCTTGATCAGCCAGTCAAAAACGGAGTCAGCTCGCTGATGATGGCCGGGCATATCTTCAACTGGGAGTGGGGAGTGGTCGGCACCAATCTCTACACCGAGGTGCCTGTGGAGACTGTTTACCTCAAAGTGAATAATCCCTTCTTCAACGAACTGATGAAAAAAATCAGGACACGATTTGGCGGATTTGTGACAGAGAAAAAGGAGTTTCGACGTGGGATGCTTACCTTGGGCAGAGATCCTCGGATCGTGCTTTTGGGATCTGATCAGAGGCCGCCCTCTTCAGAAAATCGGTACCAGCGTGAGTTTCTAAATCGGCCGGCAGTCTTTTTCGAAGGGGCTGAATTCTTATCGAAAAAGATGAACTTGCACGTCCACTATGGCAAAATGATCAAAGTCAAACGAGGGCATTATCGTTATGAATATGTTCCTTTGGCCAGTCCGCCCTATGAGGGTGAGAAGCCGCACTCAATCACGGATCGATTCTGCGAAATGCTGGAAGAAAATATTCGAGAACAACCGGACATGTACCTTTGGAGTCACAAGCGATGGAAGATATGATGAATTGGAAAATTGGAAGATTTCAAAATTGAAAAATTTCAAAAAGTTTAATTCCTCGACTCTTGTTTCTTGATTCTAACTTCTTTCATCTTGCTACTAAATACTTGCTACTATAATCTAGCTACTAGCTACTTTAAATAATGGATTACCTAGAAGAACTCAATCCCCCTCAGCGCGAAGCGGTAGAACATACGGACGGACCGGTGATGATCATTGCCGGTGCGGGTTCGGGAAAGACCCGTGTGCTGACCTACCGGATTGCACATCTGATTTATGCCAAAGGAATAGATCCATTTCAGATTTTGTCACTCACCTTTACCAATAAAGCGGCGAGTGAGATGAAGCATCGAATCGAAAAGCTAGTTGGTTTGGAAGCTAGAAATACCTGGATGGGTACTTTTCACTCGGTTTTTGCAAAAATCCTTCGGGTAGAGTCCGAAAAAATCGGCTATCCCTCCAACTTTACCATTTACGATACAGACGATTCGAAATCGCTAATCCGCACCATCGTCAAGGAAATGCGATTGGACGATAAGGTTTACAAACCTAGCGTGGTCCTTTCCCGAATTTCCGGTGCCAAAAACCGATTGATTTCCTGGCAAGCCTATCAAGCTGACCCTTTTGTGAAAGCAGATGACGAGGCTGCGATGAAACCCAAAATGGGCGATATCTATCAGCGCTACCAAGACCGGCTTTTCAAGGCTGGAGCTATGGATTTTGACGATTTGCTTTTCAATACCAATGTGCTTTTCCGAGATCACATCGATGTATTGAATAAATACCAGCAGCGATTCAAATATGTGATGGTGGATGAGTTTCAGGATACCAACCTCTCCCAGTACCTCATCACCAAAAAGTTGGCGGCTGTTCACCAAAATATCTGTGTGGTAGGGGATGACGCTCAAAGTATCTATGCCTTCCGTGGGGCGGATATTCAGAATATTCTCAACTTCGAAAAGGACTATCCGGATCTCTTTGTCGTCAAGCTGGAGCAAAATTATCGATCCACCAAGACCATCGTAGAAGCTGCCAATTCCATCATCGATAAAAACAAAGCCCAGCTTAAAAAGACCGTCTGGACCTCCAATCCTGATGGAGACCTGATCGAACTCATCAAGGCCGCCTCCGACAACGAGGAAGGGCGGGTAGTGGCTACAACCATTTTTGAGGAGAAAAACAATAAAAAGCTGGACAACAGTGATTTTGCGATTCTCTACCGGACCAATTCCCAGTCCCGGGCGATGGAAGAGGCGCTTCGTAAAATGAACCTTACCTATAAAATCGTAGGCGGGCTGTCTTTCTATCAGCGAAAGGAGATCAAGGACTTGATGGCCTACATGCGCTTCACGGTGAACCCCGTTGATGAGGAGGCTTTCAAACGAATTATCAATTATCCTAAGCGAGGGATAGGTAATACCTCCCTGGAAAAAATCCTGGTGTCAGCCTACGATCATGATGTGCCTCTTTGGGAGGTGGTGCAAAATGCCCATAGTTTCCTCGGTGGTCGTGCAGGAGCATCAGTGGATGATTTTGCCACCATGATCAAAGCTTTTCAGATAGAAGTACAGCGAAAAGATGCCTTTGAAGCCGCCAATACCATTGCCAAGCAAAGTGGCTTGCTGCGGGAGCTCTATGAAGATAAAACCATCGAAGGGCTCAATCGCTATGAAAACGTCCAGGAATTGCTCAATGCAATCAAAGAGTATGTTGACAATGAAGAAAATGAAGACAAAAGCTTGGGAGCCTTCCTTCAGGAGATTGCATTGCTTACCGATAATGATCGGGATAAAGATACCACAGACGCGATTACGCTGATGACCATTCACTCTGCCAAAGGGCTGGAATTTAAGCAGGTATTTGTGGTAGGCATGGAGGAAGATTTGTTTCCTTCTCAGATGATGATGCAAAGCCGGGAAGATCTGGAGGAGGAGCGGCGGCTGTTTTATGTAGCGACCACTCGGGCTATGGAAAAACTTTATCTTACCTATGCACTTTCCAGATACCGTTTTGGTCGACTGTTGAATTGTGAGCCGAGTCGCTTTTTGGAGGAGATCGATCCGGATTGTATCAAGGTCAACAAGCGACAAGCTACTCGTGAAATGCCCGGTGCGTTTCGTAGGGAAGGTTTGCCGGGAAGTTCTGGGTTTATAGGAATTAAGAAAAAACCCGAGACGCGCATGCCTTCCAATATGAAGGTGCATACCCCTAGTCCGGACTTCAAGCCGAGTAACACCAACAACCTGCAGGAGAGTCAGCTAGTAGAGCATCCTAAGTTCGGTTTTGGGAAGGTTTTGAAGATTGAGGTGGATGGGCTCAACCGTAAGGCAACCATTCAGTTTGAGCATTTTGGCGAGAAGACATTATTACTTAGCTTTGCCAAGCTTCGAATTATAGACTAATTGTCAAACTTCCGGCCTTTTGGTGATTTTTTGTTACCATAACTTAGGCTTTAGAAGGGATGTTTGAATAGAAGAAAAGACTAAACACAATCTCATTTTGAAAGAATACGGAAAAAACATTCAAGGCCTCGTGGACTATGTCTGCGGGATTGAAGACCGGGAAAAGCGTACTGCGAGTGCCTATACGATCATAGATATTATCAAGCAGCTGAATCCAACCCTCAAGCAAGAAAATGATCAAAAGCTTTGGGATGATATTTATATTATGTCTGATTTCAAATTGGATGTGGATGGGCCTTTCCCCATGCCCGAAAAAGAATTACTCGGCAAAAAACCCCTTCCAATAGGTTATCCTAGAGGGGAAGTACGATTCAAGCATTATGGAAGAAACATCGAAAAGCTGATCGAAAAAGCGATTGAAATCGAAGATGATGAGGAGCAGGAAGCTGCAATCATTTACATCGGACAGCTGATGCGAAGTTTTCATTCCACTTGGAACAGGGACAATTTCGACGATGGCATCATCATTGATGATATCAAAACGCTCTCTCGGGGAAAGCTTCACATCGACTTAGAAAAAGTGAAGGAAAATGCACTTTTCGAATCCAACACGCGACGTGATTTCAAAGTGCCTACCCATGAGGAGCGAGGTGGAAAATCAAACAAGCGCGGCAACAATCGCCGTCGAAACGGAGGACATAACAAAAAACGTCGAAATTAAATGGCATCTTTTCGGGTAAGGGGTGGAAATCAGCTTAAAGGCGAGATCATTCCACAAGGAGCAAAAAATGAAGCGCTTCAAATTCTTTGCGCAGTACTTTTGACTGGAGAAAAAGTCACCATTCACAAAATCCCCAATATCCGTGACGTAAATAAACTCATTGAGCTTTTGAGCGATATGGGGGTGAAAGTCACCAAACTCGGTCCCGAATCCTACTCTTTTCAGGCAGATGAGGTCAACCTCGAGTACCTAGAAACAGAAGATTTTTTGAAAAAAGCCTCTGCACTTCGAGGCTCAGTGATGATTTTAGGTCCGCTTTTGACTCGTTTTGGTACAGGAAAGCTTTCTAAGCCAGGAGGAGATAAAATCGGACGTCGACGAATGGATACTCACTTCACCGGCTTTCAAAAGCTAGGAGCTGAATTCAGGTATGATGCTGAGAAAGAGATTTTCCATATCGATGGAAAAAATCTAAAAGGCACTTATATGCTTTTGGATGAGGCCTCAGTAACTGGTACGGCAAATATCGTGATGGCAGCGGTCATGGCCGAAGGGAAAACGACTATCTATAATGCTGCATGCGAACCTTATCTGCAGCAGCTTTGCGACATGCTTAATCGCATGGGGGCAAAAATAACAGGTGTAGGGTCCAATCTCCTTCATATCGAAGGAGTGGATAAGCTGGGTGGTACCACTCATACCATGCTTCCGGACATGATTGAGATCGGTTCTTTTATTGGAATGGCAGCAATGACTCAATCTGAGATCACCATCAAAAACTGTCAAATTCCCAAGCTTGGAATCATTCCCGATACTTTCCGGCGAATGGGTATACAAATGGAATTCAGAGGTGATGATATTTTTATCCCAGCGCAAGATCATTACGAAATAGAGACTTTCATTGACGGTTCTATTTTGACTATAGCCGACCAGATTTGGCCGGGATTTACTCCTGACCTGCTTTCCATCGTATTGGTGACTGCTACTCAGGCAAAGGGTACGGTACTGGTGCATCAGAAAATGTTTGAATCTCGTTTATTTTTCGTAGATAAATTGATCGATATGGGAGCCCAGATTATTCTTTGCGATCCACATCGTGCCACGGTCATTGGATTGGACAGAAAGTACCCGCTGAGGGGGATTCGGATGACCTCACCTGATATTCGTGCAGGAGTAGCTTTATTAATCGCCGCCATGTCGGCAAATGGTACATCAATTATTGATAATATTGAGCAAATTGATAGAGGATATCAGTATATTGATGAGCGATTAAACGCACTAGGAGCAGATATAGAGCGATTGTAACAATTTTTCAATGGAGCTAAATCCAGAAGAGGGCCTTGAGGAAGAAATAAGAGTACAGAGAGGACTCCCTACCAATGTTAGGAAGGAAGATAAGCCTTTATTTAACGAATGGCTCCAATCATCTTTTACTATACAGCCCTGCTGGGTATTGAATGATGCTCTGATTTTGCAGGATACCGTTTTTTCTTGGAAAGAGCTGAAATTCTTTGCTTCCCATACCCATGTTTATGGATTAGGTGTCCTTCCCTTGGGAAAAAGAGTGTTGAATTGTGCTTTTAGAAAATGGCGAACAATCGAAAGTGGCATTTGGATCAAGGATGAATGGAGTGCCAATTACTTTCATTGGATGACCGATTGTTTACCGAGAATTTGGCAAGGGTTAGAAAAAGGGATGACCGATCAAATCATCTTACATGAATCCTACCAAAAGCTTCCATTTGTCAGTCAAAGCCTCAAGTTATTAGGAATCAAAGCCATCTTTTATTCTTCATTTGAAAATCTTAAAGTCAAAAAATTGGTTTTGACATCACGTACAGCTGTTTTTCCACACTTTCACCCGGAATACACGCTAGAGACTAGAAACCGACTTTCCAAAATCTCAAGAACCCCGCACCGCAAAATCTACATTAGTAGAAGCTTGGCCCCCAAACGTAGGGTTTTGAATGAAAAGGAAGTAGAGCTGTGTCTAAATAAAAAGGGTTTTGAGATCTATCATGCCGAAAAGCTTTCGGTGAAGAAGCAAATCGAATTGATGGGTGAGACAGCTATTTTTATCTCTTTGCATGGGGCAGCACTTACCAATATGCTTTTTTTGCCGATGGGAAGTAAAGTGGTTGAATTAAGAAATCACGAGGATGACCAAAATCAGTGTTATTTCAATCTCGCCAATGTCCTAGGGCACGAGTATTACTATACACTAAACGAAGGGACTGAAAAAGATACCATCCTAGCTAATTTCAAAGTTGATGTAGAGTCCTTAGAGAACTTGGTTGATCAATTGATTAAAGAATAAACCGATATCCATCTAAGGTTCGCAGAAATCTTCATTTTTTCCTATCTTCTGCCAGATTTTACTCAAACCCAAAAACCTATGGCAAAGAAAAAACTCCGGAGTCAGGAGTGGTATGGTCGAACCGGAAAAGACGGATTTATCTATCGCTCTTGGATGAAAAACCAAGGATTACCTCATCACCTATTTGAAGGTGAAAAACCTGTAATCGGTATCTGTAATACCTGGTCAGAGTTTACTCCCTGTAATGCCCATTTTCGAGAATTAGCGGAGTCAATCAAGCAGGGAATCTGGGAAGCCGGAGGTTTTCCTCTTGAGTTTCCGGTGATGTCTCTTGGAGAGTGCTCCATCAAGCCCACAGCCATGCTTTTCAGAAATCTCGCTTCCATGGATGTGGAGGAAAGCATCCGAGCCAATCCAATGGATGGTGTGATCCTGATGTGCGGCTGTGACAAGACAACTCCCTCCTTGGTCATGGGAGCGGCCTCGGTAGACTTGCCGACCTTGGTCGTATCAGGAGGTCCCATGCTCGTAGGTAGATTTAAGGGTAAAAAAATAGGTACTTCCGATGTTTGGAGGTTTGCCGAAGAATATAAATTAGGAAAACTTTCTCAGGAAGAGTTTATAGAAGCCGAGGCTGCGATGTCCCGCTCAAGAGGGCATTGTGCTCCGATGGGTACAGCATCTACGATGGCTGCCATGGTGGAGGCTTTGGGCTTGGCAATGCCAGATAACGCTACCATTCCAGCGGCTGATTCTCGAAGAAAAGTTTTGGCGCATATGTCAGGAATGCGGATTGTTGAGATGGTCAAGGAAGACCTCAAAATGAGTCAGATTTTGACACGTAAGGCCTTTGAAAACTCCATCATGGTCAATGCAGCACTTGGAGGATCAACCAATTTTATCCTTCACCTTACAGCCATAGCACGTCGGATCGGGGTAGATTTGGATCTGACAGATTTTGATCATTTTTCTTCCAAAGTGCCTTTGATTGCTAATGTTCAGCCTTCGGGGGAGCATTGGGTAGAAGACCTGTTTTATGCAGGGGGCCTACCCGCGGTCATGCGGGAAATCCAATCCAAACTTCACACAGATTGCATCACGGTCAATGGAAAGACGCTAGGTGAAAATATCGAGAAGGCAGAATGCTATGACCGAGAACTAATCGGAACTTTAGAAAAACCCATCAAGCCGGACTCAGGAATTGCGGTTCTGAAAGGAAATCTCTGTCCAAACGGTGCTGTGATCAAGCCCTCGGCTGCTAGTCCCCATCTCCTGACTCATACTGGCAAGGCTGTGGTCTTTGAAGACATAGACGATTATAAGGCTAAGATTGATGATCCAGACTTAGAGGTTGATGAAAACTCTGTTTTAGTGATGAAAAATGTGGGTCCTAAAGGTTACCCAGGAATGCCTGAGGTTGGAAATATGGGACTTCCTGCCAAACTCCTCCAAAAGGGAATCAAAGACATGGTACGAATTTCCGATGGACGAATGAGTGGGACGGGATACGGTACAGTTGTCTTGCACGTGTCCCCGGAGTCTGCCATTGGCGGGCCATTAGCTTTGGTGCAAAATGGAGATATGATTCAGCTTGATGTGCCAAATCGAAGTTTGAACTTGCTGATTTCCGATGAGGAAATGGAGAAGCGTAAAAACGCCTTTCAACCTACTCAATTACCCTATGAACGGGGCTATGTCAACTTGTTTCTTCATCAAGTCAATCAGGCTCATGACGGGGTAGACTTTGATTTCTTACAAGGAAGCTCAGGTTCGGAGGTTAAGCGTGATTCGCATTAAGCGTGACTTCAATAAATTGGATTTTTTACATTTAGAATAATTTATTTCCAATGGGAAAATCAAAGGTAGCCATCATCACAGGGGCAGGACAGGGAATTGGTCTGGAAATAGCTAGGAAGCTTCTGGAACAAGGAGGGAAGGTTGTTTTAAATGATGTAGAAAAAGGTTTGGTTGAGGAATCGGTCGCTACGCTTTCCCGAATGAATAGCGGAAGTATTATTGGTTGCTCAGGAGATGCAGCAAGTCAAGAGACGGTCGAAGAGATGGTCCAACTTGCACTTTCAACATTTGGGAGATTAGATCAAGTTGTCGCAAATGCCGGAATCACACTCTTTGGAAGCTTTTTGGGGTATAGCAGGGAGGATTTTCGAGAAGTAATGCGGGTAAATCAGGAAGGGACCTTTTTTCTCGTTCAAGCTGCTGCGAGAGTTATGAAAGAGCAAGAAGAAGGAGGTTCCATTTTGCTTACTTCTTCAGTCACAGGTCATCAAAGCCATGAAAATTTAGCAGCTTATGCCATGAGCAAAGCCGCTACTGAGATGCTTGCCAAAAACCTAGTCTTAGAATTGGCTCCTTTGGGGATTCGCGTTAATACCATCGCTCCTGGAGCAACTCTCACTGAACGCACTACTTCTGACCCCGAGTATGCCGCCACTTGGTCCAAGTTGACTCCAACAGGCAGACCTGCTTCTACGGTGGATATCGCGGAAGCCGCCACTTTTTTGCTCTCGGATGCTGCTCGCCACATTACAGGACAGACTTTGATCATTGACGGAGGCTGGACAGCCGTGAGTCCCTCTCCCTACTCCTGATAGCCCATGATAGCCTCCCCGAAAAATGAAGATTTTCAGAAATTTCCACCACCGTGGGACCTCAAAGGGGAGGGGATTATTCTGGTTTTTAAGTTTCCGAAAAAGTGGGTAGAAGAAAATGGTCAAATTCCGGGATACCTTAAAGGTCAATTTGAAGGAGGATTGGGGTATTTGATGCTGGTGAATTATACCGAAAGTCCCGTGGGACCTTATCGGGAATTGCTCTTGATTCCTGGAAAATTCGGAAAGCATAGAAAGCAATCCATTACCAAGATTTTTGTAGACTCCGATCTCAGCACGATGAATGGCCGGGCTAATTGGGGCATCCCGAAAGAGACCATGGACTTTGACTGGGAGGAAAGTGATGGAGAAATACAAGTGCGTGTAAAATCTAGAAATCAGGTTTTTTTTGATTGTTCGATTCGTCCATTTGGATTCTCTTTTCCGGCGAGTACAGCTTTGCTCCCTATAGATTTGTATCAGCAGTGGGAGGGAAAAGAATTTTTCACCAAACCTTCAGGAAAAGGAAGGGGGAAGTTGGCGAAAGTCAATTTTAATAACATCAAGGCAGATTTCTTTCCTTCTGTCAATCAGGTAAAGCCTTTATTGGCCGTACATATCCGCCCCTTTCAGATTCATTTTCCAAAGCCGATTATCCGTGAGTGATTTTTTCAAAAATAAAAAAGTGCTAATCACAGGTGCTGCTTCGGGGATTGGGAAAGCGCTTTTGATTCAACTTTTGGAAAAAGGAGCAGAAGTATACGCAGTAGATATTTCGGATTTAGGACTAGAGAAGTTAAGGCGGGAGTTTTCTGAAATTAAAACCAAACAAGTTGATTTGGCCGTCAAGGGAGCAAATGATCTGATTATAGAATGGCTGGATCAAAATAACTTTCAAATCGATCTAGTCATAGCCAATGCGGGTAAAGCGGAATATGGTCCGGCCAAAACACAAAACTGGAAGGAAATGGATGCACTATTCCAGTTGAATACCTTTAGTCCAATTGAACTGGGAATGAAGCTACAAGAAAAACAGGCTTCTTGTCATCATGTCATCATTGCTTCAGCTATGTCCTATTGGGCAGTCCCCGGATACAGCTTGTATGCAGCTACCAAATCGGCCTTGCTGCAGTGGGCGAGAACAGTATGGAGTGAAGGCGGACAACAATTGACGCTTGTATTTCCTATCGCTACAGCGACAGCTTTTTTTGATCATGCCGGTAAAAATATTCCCAAGGCATTCCCTGTTCAGGATCCGAAGACCGTTGCAAGAAAAATTCTCAGAGGCCTGGAAAAAGGAAAGAAAAGGATTTTTCCCTCTCGTTTGTTTACTCTGATGCGATTGATGAATAGGGTTATTCCCATCATATTGCCCATTTATCAATGGATGGAATTAGAAAAACTCAGAGGATGGGTAAAAAACAAAGCTAATTCTGAGTAAGTTAGCTTTCTTAAACCATCAATCATATGAAAAACTTTCTTCTCGTTCTTGTAGTCAGCTTGCTTGCTTTTTCCTGCTCCACTGATCAGAAGCAGTCTATGCCAGATACGCTTCCTTTTCAAGTGGCCAAAGCCTACGGTATTGAAAACTTTGATCAGGTGAAAAAAATCTCCTACACTTGGAATGTACAGCGTGATTCGGTCAATGTCTTTTCAAGAAATTGGTCATGGGATATCCAAAATAATGAAGTGGGTTATTCGGGTCCTGATACCACTTATACCTACAGCTTGGACATGCCTTCAGACTCTTTGCCTGATGCGGATAAAGGCTTTATCAATGATAAATATTGGCTCATGATGCCTTTCCAACTGGCCTGGGATACTGGGTATGAATACGAAGTTGCTGAGAACGTGACTACTCCACTACATCAAACCAACTCCACCAAACTGACTGTCGTTTACAATTCTGCTGATGGGTATACTCCTGGAGATGCCTATGACTTGTATCTGGATGAGAATCATCGGATCCTAGAGTGGACATTTAGAAGGCAGAATGGTGCAGAAGGCAGAACCTGGACTTGGGAGGATGTTCAGGATTTTGGACCTATTCAATTAGCCACCATGCATAAAGATGGGGAGGGAAACCGCTTCATTTGGTTTACAGATGTGACGGTGGAATAACTCAAAATCTAAAAGGGCCCGACTTTTTTTAGTGGGGTCCTGTTGGATTTGAAATTTCTGCTGACTTGAGTCTTAAAACAACCCATTAATATCCCCATTTGAAGAAATATCCATTGACTCAGCAGCTGGCTTTGCAGGGAGCCCGGGCATTCGGAGAATCTCGCCAGCCATTGGGATAAGAAAGCCGGCACCTGCGGCAAATTCGAATTCTCTAATTGTGATCTTGAAGTCGCGCGGCCTTCCGATCAGCTTTTCCTGATCGCTGATACTTTTTTGAGTTTTTGCGATGCAAATAGGAAGCTTTTGATACCCAAGACTTTCAATTTTCTTGAGTTGGTTTTGTGCTTTGGGACTAAGGATGATATCGGATGCACCATACACTTTCTGGCTTACTTTTTTGATCTTATCGACCACAGAGTCTTCCAGCTCGTAGGTGGGTTTGAAGGAGCGATTGCAATTTTCAGCTTCTTGGATGACTAGTTTGGCTAAACCCAAACAGCCACTACCCCCTTTCTCCCAGCCTTCGCTGAGAGCTACAGGTACATTCAATTTTTTGCAAAAGTCTATCAATAATTTCTTTTCAGCTTCCGTGTCGCTTTTGAAAACATTGATAGCCACCACCACGGGGATTTCAAATTTTTTGAGGCTTTCCAAATGATGTTCGAGGTTGGGTAGGCCCTTTTCTAAAGCTTCCAAATCCTCTGTTTCCAAATCAGTGAGAGGCTTGCCTCCGTGATATTTCAAAGCACGAATGGTAGCTACCAAGACAGTCGCCTTTGGAGAAATGCCAGCTTCCCGGCATTTGATATTAAAAAACTTTTCTGCACCTAGATCAGAGCCAAAGCCAGCTTCCGTCACAGCAAATTCTCCTAAGCTCATACCCATTTTGGTGGCTAGGATGCTATTGGTGCCTTGGGCAATATTGGCAAATGGTCCTCCATGAATCAAGGCGGGATGATGGCCTAAGGTCTGTACGATATTGGGTTTGATAGCTTCTTTCATGAGGGTTGCCATTGCACCTTGCGCATTGAGATCAGAGGCAAATACAGGACTACCGTCTAATCGATCCCCCAGATAGATTTTCGCAAAGCGGTTTTTTAGATCTTCTAGGTTTTGGCTCATGCATAGAATAGCCATTACTTCACTAGCTGCCGTGATCTGAAAACCTGTTTCTCTGGGAACACCACCGCTTTTACCGCCTAGTCCACAGACAATATTTCTAAGGGCTCGGTCATTCATATCCATGGCTCGCTTCCAGAGGATGGATCGAGGATCTATTTGTAGGTTTTTGACTTTGCTTTGAATGGCATTGTCCAAAAGTGCCGCCAGGAGATTATTGGACTTTTCGATGGCATGGAAGTCTCCTGTGAAGTGGAGGTTGATGTCCTCCATAGGTATCACTTGTGACCACCCGCCTCCGGCAGCTCCTCCTTTCAGTCCAAATACAGGCCCCAAACTTGGTTCCCGAATCACTGCAATTGAGTTTTTCCCGAGATCATTGAGTGCGTCGCTAAGGCCTATTGTCACGGTAGTTTTACCTTCACCTGCCGGAGTTGGGGTGATGGCAGTGACCAAAATCAACTTTGACTGCTGAACTTTTTCTTCCTGAATCAACTCCAAGTCCAGCTTTGCCTTGAACTTACCGTATGGCTCAATTTTTTCCTCTGGTAGACCAAGTTTTTGGGTGATAAGTCGGATTGGATGGGGAGGGACTGATTTGGCTATTTCTAGATCGCTCATTTCTTTTTTTTTATCAAAACAAGAATAAAATCCTTGGGAATTCCCTGATAATACAAGCTAAAAAACATGAGATAAATCAGTAAAGAACAGGATCAGGAGCAGTAGATTTTAACAGATGATGTTTTATATTAAATAGTAAGTTAAAACAATCTGGAAGTATTTCGATTAATTCACGGAGACCAGCGAGTTATTGGGATAGTTATCTCCAAATGGGTAATGAGGATATTTAATCTTTATTATTTCATACAAATGTGTATTTTGTTCAATAAATGCCTTTATATTGAAAGGGGTGTTTTTGACATCAAAAAAGTAATTCTAAAGATCAATGACTGTAGATAAGTTTGAATATAAAAATTGGTATCACCATTTAGCCGAAGGTGTAGTTTTCCAAGATAAAAATGGCTTAATATTCGATGCCAATGCTGCAGCAGAAGAACTCTTAGGATTAAGTCTGGACCAAATGAAAGGGATGGAGTCAGTCGATCCTAGGTGGCATACTGTTCACCCTGATGGTTCAGATTTTCCTGGGGAGACACATCCTGCCATGATATCTCTGAAAACTGGGAAGCCTGTTCACAAGGTTCAAATGGGGATTTTCAATCCTAAGGAGAATGATTATACTTGGATTTTAGTCAATTCCTACCCAATTTTTTTGAAGGATGAGCAAGAACCTTTTCAAGTCTTTACCACTTTTGTCGATATCTCAGATCAAATCATAGCAGAAAGAAACTTAAGGGAAGAAATTGTCCTTCACGAAACACTAGTTTCGGTTTCCTCCTCATTTATACATCTTTCTGAGGATCAGGTTGGTGAATTTATTCAAAGAAGTCTGGAAAAGCTCGGGAAGTTCTTGGAAGCGGATCGGATGTATATTTTTGATTATGATTGGGAAAATGATCAAACCTCCAACACATTTGAATGGTGTGCAAATGAGATTGAGCCATATATAGATACTTTGCAAAATGTGCCTCTAGAAGGTTTGAAAAGTTGGACAGATGCTCATCGGCAGGGAAAGATAATGTCTGTGTCTGATGTTTCTTTGCTGAATGAAGATGACGCCTTACGACAAGTCTTAGAGCCTCAGGGAATACAAAGCATATTAGCCATACCTGTAATGGTGGGAAATGAATGTGTAAGTTTTGTGGGAATAGATTGGGTCAGGAGCAAGCACACATATAGCCAAAGGGAGTTCAGGGTTTTAGATATATTCGTCGGGATTTATGGAAGGGTAAAGGAAAGATTCAAAAGGGAGCGAGATATTTTTGAACGCCTTAAAGAGCTCAAGTCAATTTATGGAATATCTGCTCTGTCTCATGAATTTTACAATGGTTCGGTAAAGGAGTTTCTTTCTAAGGCTGTGGACATCATCCCACCAGGCTTTTTTGAACCGGATGAGACCTTTGCTGTCATCAACTTTGATTCGGAAAGGTTTGAAAGTGCCAATTTTAAGGAGACATCCAAGAAGATTCAAGAAGATATAGTCGTCAATGGAAAGGTCCGTGGCGAGGTAGTGGTCTATATTACTGAATCAGTTAGTTTTATTCCGGAGGAATATCCTCTACTCAAAGCTATCAGCACTAATATTTTTCAATTTATAGATGCATCTGAAAAGCTCAGGGAGATTAAACAAAGTGAGTCCCAGCTTAAACTCTTGCTTGAGTCTCAATCAACTTATATTGTCTGGACAGACCTTGAGGGTAGACCTACCTATTATAACCCTGTTTATGAACAGAGATTCGGAGAAATTTTATTTGACGCAGAGGATGAAGAGGGAACTATCCTCAAATCAATCTGTGAATACCATTGGGGAAGGATCAGAGAGGTAGTAGAGGAATGTATTAAAAATCCAGGTCAGGTTTTTAGAGTCGAGTTAGATAAATATACTGTAGACAAAAAAATATGTAATACTTTTTGGGAAATTACTTGTGTAACAGATCAAGCTGGTAACCCTTCAGAAGTCCAATGTATAGGAATTGACTACACCGCTCAAAAGGAAGCAAGTGATCAGTTGATTGAGAGCGAAAAACGATTTCAGGAAATCACTTCACTTAGTGGATCTGTCATTTGGGAAATCGATCTGGATGGGAAGTTGCTGTATGTAAGTGAGGCCTCTAAAACTGTCTATGGCTATCAAAAAGACGAGTTGATAGGCAAAAAAGCACTTAATGTCTTTTGTGGTACCTCAGATATAGAAGAATGCCTTCATGGTTTTAAAGATAAAGTCAATACAGGCAAACCTGTAACCTTTGATCTTCAGGGTAAACACAAAGACGGAGAGATTATATGGATTAACCGCACAGTAAAGCCTGTTTTGAATGAGAAGGGAGAGATCCTAAAGTATCAGGGCTCAGATATTGAAATCACAGAAAGTAAAACCGCGGAATTAGAGATCAAGAAATTATCTGAGGCCATCGAGCAGAGCAATACTCCCACCAAAATTGTTTCATTTGATGGAGATATTGAATATTATAATGCAGCATATAAAGAGCTTCTTGTAAATATTCTGGAAGTCGATCTCCCAAATGGAGTAGCTATTGGAAATATTCGGGATTATTTTGATTACCCACTAGATAAGTTAAGTGAATATGCAAGTAATCTAGTAGAGAATAAGAGTTCGGGGAAAAGGATTCCTCCTTATCGCCAGGAAATTAAACTTGTCAGTAAAGTTTCCTTAAAGGAAGTATGGTTTAAGCTAACAGTTTCTCCGATTTCCAATTTATCTGGCGAATTCCACAAACTACTATTGTTCTATGAGGATATCTCAGATAGCAAGAAGTATCAGGAAGAGATCCTAAATCTCAATTCAAGTCTGGAAGAAAAAATTGCTGCAAGAACCCAAGAGCTTTCCATAACCAACGAAGTACTCGAAGGGGCTATTTTAGATGCAAAAAGGGCAAATGAGGCCCAGCGCCAATTTTTATCCAGAATGAGTCATGAATTACGGACTCCTTTGAATTCCATACTTGGATTTGCACAAATACTCCAACTGTCCAATTTATCAGATAGTCAAAAAAGAAACCTGAATTTTATTCTGGAAAGCGGAAACCATCTTTTGAATCTTATCAATGAAGTATTGGAGATATCGAGGATAGAGGCTGGCCATATCGAAGTTTCTCTTGAGCCCGTCGAGCTTCAAAGCTTGATAAGTGAGGTGGTGGATTCTGTCCGAACTGCAGCCTTTCGGAATTCTATATCCATAAGCACTCCCTCGTTGAGTATTGAAAAACTATTTGTCATTGCTGATTTGCAAAGACTTAAACAGGTCATAATCAATCTAATCAACAACGCAATAAAATATAATAAGCCTAATGGTAGTATCAGTATAGAATATCAACTTACGAATAGAGAAGAGGATCAAGAGTTTATTCAAATTCATTTCAAGGACACTGGGGTAGGAATTTCTGAAGAAGACATTCCTAAATTATTTACTCCTTTCGAAAGAGGAAGAAACTCGACTTCTTCAATCGAAGGAACTGGTTTGGGACTCTCGGTGGTGGATAAATTAGTGCAGCTCATGGGAGGGACTGTTGGTGTATCTAGTAATCTCGGAGAAGGGAGTGATTTCTGGATAGAAATACCACTTCAAAAGTCCTCCTACAGGGATCTTTTGAAGGAAGATTTCTCGCAAAAGGGAAAACCCAATAATAAACCCTCAAAATCTACTATTCTATTGGTGGAAGATAATCCCACAAACATTGAGCTGGTTCAAGAGTTCATTAAACTGATTGACCCCGAAATCCAACTAATTTGGACCATGACTATGGAAGGAACCATTCAGTTGGCAACTGAATATCACCCAAAAATCATCCTTCTCGATCTTAATCTACCAGAGGTCCATGGTTCTGAAATTTTAGAAGAATTAAAGAAAAATTCAACACTTAAAGACATTCCTGTTATCATTGTGAGTGCAGATGCGACCAATCATTCCATGGAAAGAATGGAAAAGCTTGGAGCAGAGGGTTACATTACCAAGCCAATGAGAATGGACTTGCTTAGTAAGATTGTTGACGAATATTTGTAGTGAAATGATTAAAAAACCCTTAAAAGAGTCCATTCTTGAGTCTAGGATATTTATTGTAGACGATCAGATTAAGAACTTGATTCTCTTAGAAAATGTACTGGAATCTGCTGGATTTGGAAACATTTGGTCCACTACAGATGAGCGAGAACTCCTCCCTAAACTTAAAACTGAAAAGCCGGCCATCCTTCTCATTGATTTGATGATGCCGCATATAAGTGGGTATGAGTTGATCAAATCCATTCGGAAAGATTCCGAAAAGGATACTTTGCCCATCTTGGTATTGACAGCTGATATTTCATCTGAAAGTAAGCATCAGGCGTTTGACCTTGGGGCTAATGATTTTTTGACAAAGCCTTTTGATATCAGGGAAGTGATATCTAGGGTTCAAAATCTTATCACGGCATCAGTCGTATTGGATCAACTACAAAATCAAAACATCATTTTAGAGGAAATGGTAGAAGAAAAGACAGCCTATCTAAAGGCTGCTTTGGACCTTACCGAAAAGAGAGAAAGATATTTCCGGGTATTGTTCAATTCAAGCTTCGATGCGATTCTCTATTTTAATCTTCAGGAAGAAGGGCCTTCCAACTTTTTTGAGTGCAATCCAGCAACAGAAGCAATTCTAGGATATACCAAGGAAGAACTTGGAGGATTAAGTATAAAGGATTTGGATTGTGATTATTCTGATGATTATTACTTTAAGATCAAAGAGCAGCTGAGCTCTAAGAGTGAGACTCTTTTTCTAGAGCGAAAGATTAGAATCAATTCTGGAGAATGTAGAATAATGGAAACTTCCTTTGTGAGTATGGAGGTGTTAAATAAAATTCAGACAGTTGTTTTCTTGAGGGATGTAACCGAAAAAGTCGAGCAGATTGAAACAATCCTAAATCAAAACAAAATTTTCAAAGAGATTGCCTGGTCCCAATCACATGAGGTGAGGGCTCCCCTTGCAAGAATGATGGGGGTAATTGATTTAATTGATGATGAGCTTAGTTCTCGAATGGATGAAGAGACGGCTAGTTTTTTAAAGATTATCAAGGATTCCTCGTATGAACTAGATCAAATAATCAGGAAGATATCTGAAAAGTCCAATGTGGCCCAGTCAAAAACTAATGTAACCCTAGGATAGAATGAAAAGTGACTTTCAAATAATAGTGGTCGATGATGATCCTCAATTCATCTTTCTTCATAATTGGTCACTAAAAAAGTTGGGCTTTAATGTGCATCCCGAGCATTTTCAAAACGCTGAAAAGCTTGTGGAGTTTTTTAAGCAAAATGAAGATTCCCAATCAAAATTTTTGATTTTACTTGATATCTATATGCCTATTATGGATGGGTGGGAAGTTTTGGAGTTTTTGGAATCAAAAGGGTCATTTGATACCATAAAAGTAATTTTGGTAACTTCATCGGTAGATAAAGGCGATAAGATCAAAGCTGAGAACTATACTTCCATTATTGATTTTTTGGAAAAACCACTAGCTATTGATTATCTGATTGGATTGAAGGATAAGACTCTTTTTAGCTGAACGGCTGTGGTTAAATATGTCAATCCTCTGATCACATAAAGCGAATGCTTTTTTGTTCAATCCTAGCTTAGCATCAAAAAAAATCCAAACTGCCTTCGGAGTATAATATTTAGGAAAGTAGTAGCCCCGACAGGAATCGAACCTGTATCTAAAGTTTAGGAAACTTCTATTCTATCCATTGAACTACGGGGCCAAAAGGACACGCAAGATACGAGAAATGCCAAAAAACCAATAAATATAATCAGTCCAACTGATGGGGATTCAGAGAATTACCCTATCTTTGCACTCCAAATTTAGGATGGACGGGTTCCATCCACTAAACAAACAAATATAAACTATGTCAGTAAAAATCAGATTAGCACGTCGAGGCCGAAGAAAAATGGCTATGTATGACGTGGTTGTCGCTGATGCAAGAGCTCCACGTGATGGACGCTTCATCGAAAAGATCGGAACTTACAATCCGAACACAGACCCTGCATCGATCAACATCAACAATGAGCGCGCTCTACAGTGGTTGTTGAACGGAGCCCAGCCTACCGATACTGTGAAGGCTATGCTGTCTTACAGAGGCGTCATGCTTAAAAAACACCTCCAAATCGGGGTAGTAAAAGGTGCAATCACGCAAGAACAGGCTGATGCCAAATTCGAAGCATGGTTGAAAGAAAAAGAAACCAAAATCCAAAGCAAGGTCGATTCTATCGGTAAAGCAAAAGACGAAGCCCGTCAGAAGGCTCTTGAAGCTGAAGCTGCTAAGAATCAGGCTCGTTTGGACGCTATCAAGGCAAGAGAAGAAGAAGCAAAAGCTGCTGCTGAAGCTGCTGCCGCTGCAGAAGCTCCTGCTGAAGAGTCCGCAGAAGAATCAGCTCCTGAAGCTTCCGCAGAAGGCGACGAAGCTCCACAAGCTTAATAGTATATTGATTCATGAACAAGGAACAATGCTTCCAATTAGGCTATGTTTCGAAAGTTCATGGACTCCGTGGTGAAATAGTGGTCGTGCTCGACGTAGATTTTCCTGAAGATTACGAAGATCTTGAGCACATCTTTCTAGAACGAAATGGCCGCTTAGTCCCTTATTTTCTGGAGCACTTTGTGCTACAGGCAAGTAACAAGGCACTCGCGAAAATTGAAGAACTGGATCGTATCGAACAGGTGGAGGAATTGGTAGGCTCGGAAGTATATCTTCCACTATCTGAACTACCTGAACTTGATGAAGACCAATACTATTTTCACGAATTGATCGGGTTTGAAGTAGAAGATGAGGTGCATGGCTCGTTGGGCCAAGTGCAAACCATCTACGACTTGGACACCCAAGAACTTATCGGGGTCATCCATCAAGAAAAAGAGGTTCTCATTCCCATCCAGGAAGGAATCATCATCAAGGTGGATAAGGCAGCAAAAAAAGTTTTCTGTCGATTGCCCGAAGGATTGCTTGACATTTATCTGGAAGACTGAGATATGCATATCGACATCATCAGTGTGGTACCGGGATTGCTGGAAGGCCCATTTTCACACTCTATTCTGAAAAGAGCAGAAGAAAAAGGCTTGGCAGTTGTCAGGGTACATAACCTGCGAGACTTTGCTACTGGCAAACAGAAGCAGGTAGACGATTATGCTTTTGGTGGAGGTGCAGGAATGGTAATGATGGTCGAACCAATTGCCCGGTGCATCGAACATCTCCAAAGTCAGCGAAAATATGATGAAATTATTTATATGACGCCTGATGGGGAGACATTCGATCAGCCTATGGCAAATTCTCTATCACTGAAGAAAAACCTTATGATCTTATGTGGTCATTATAAGGGAGTAGATCAGCGTGTGAGAGATCGATTCATTACCAAAGAAATCAGTATTGGTGATTTTGTGCTGTCGGGTGGAGAACTAGCAGCAGCTGTAGTGGCTGACGCTATTATTCGTCTGATACCTGGAGTATTAAATGATGAGACGTCTGCATTGACTGACTCTTTTCAGGATGACTTGCTCGCACCACCGGTTTATACTCGTCCTGCTGAGTGGGATGGGATGGAAGTTCCAGAGGTATTGCTCTCAGGGCATGAAGCAAAGATCAATGAATGGAGATTTGAAGCATCGGTTCGCCGAACCCGTGAACGAAGACCCGATCTATGGGCAAAGTCAGGTTTGGGGGATAGCGAAACAAGTAAACGGAAAAAGTAAATAACAAGCCACGTGTTGGCCAAACAGCGAAAGCATAAAATATAGAAGCTATGAGCGAACTAATGAAAATCGTAGAAGCGGAATACAGCGAGGCGAGAGCCAAATTCCCTTCTTTCAAAGCTGGTGATACCATCAACGTACACGTACGAATCAAGGAAGGTAATAAGGAGAGAGTCCAGCAGTTCCAAGGAACTGTCATCCAGCGTAAAAACCCGAATTCCAATGGAGAGACTTTCACAGTAAGAAAAGTATCCAACGGTATCGGTGTAGAGCGTATCTTCCCTATCCTTTCTCCATCTATCGAGCAGATCGATCTATTGAGACAAGGTAGAGTAAGAAGAGCCCGATTGTTCTACTTGAGAGGACGTCAGGGTAAAGCTGCTCGTATCAAGGAAAAGATTCAGGTGAAGCACTAAGCTTTCCAAAAATCATAAAGAGGAACTCAGAAATGGGTTCCTTTTTTTGTTTTAGACTCCTGCGTAGGGTTTGATTATTTTTCGCATTGAGTCCATCTAAGGAAGTAAAGAGTGGATAGTAAATGGTAAGGGTCTTTTTGGGCTAAAGCTGGGTAAATGATGGAATAAAAGCGACGGATGAATCTTAAGACTCCTGCCTTTTCAAATCCCCTTTTTCACTACAGAAGCCATCATTTTTCCCTACCTTTGCAGCCGGAATAGGGGAACAATCTCCATTATTGCCTGTTTTTTTAAGACAATCAATCACTCATGAGTAGAGAAATTCGCGTAAGATTTGCCCCGTCACCTACAGGGCCATTACATATCGGAGGGGTACGTACTGCCCTTTATAATTACCTTTTTGCAAAAAAGAATCAGGGAAAATTCCTGCTTCGAATAGAAGATACCGATCAAGCTCGCTACGTGGCAGGTGCTGAGGAATATATTCGTGAATCCCTCGAATGGCTCGGGATTACACCTGACGAAAGTCCCTGGAATCCAGGAAATGTAGGGCCTTATCGGCAATCTGAGCGGAAGGCTGATTACATGCAATATGCGCTTGACTTGGTAGAAAAAGGGCATGCATACTATGCTTTTGACACTTCGGAAGAGCTCGAAGCTATGCGCGAGCGACTGACTGCAGCTCGGGTTGTACAGCCCCAATACAACAGTATCACCCGTACACAGATGAAAAACTCCCTGACATTGCCTGAGGATGAGGTGAAGGCAAGATTGGCGTCTGGGGAGCCTTATGTGATTCGAGTTAAAATTCCTCGAAAAGAAGAAGTACGCTTTCATGACCAAATCCGTGGTTGGGTAATGGTACATACCTCTACTTTGGACGATAAGGTGTTGATGAAGTCTGATGGAATGCCAACCTACCACTTGGCTAATATCGTGGATGATCATCGCATGGGAATCACACATGTGATTCGTGGAGAGGAATGGTTGCCTTCAGCACCGCTACACGTTTTACTTTACAAGTATCTTGGATGGGAAGATACTATGCCTGAATTTGCCCATTTGCCGCTTTTGCTGAAGCCTGACGGAAATGGAAAACTATCCAAGCGAGACGGTGACCGAATGGGATTCCCTGTTTTTCCACTTGATTGGAAAAACGAGGAGACCGGAGACTCGGCCATGGGATTCCGTGAGCAAGAATACCTACCGGAAGCTTTATTGAATTTCTTGGCCTTCTTGGGCTGGAACCCGGGTGATGAGCGAGAGCTTTTTACCAAGGAGGAATTGGTAGAGGCTTTCAGTATTGAGCGGATTGGGAAAGCCGGTGCCAAATTCGACATAGCCAAGGCTAAATGGTATAATGAACAATACCTCCGGGCTCGTTCAAATGCTGATTTGGCTGACTTTGTCATTGAAGCAGCCAAAAAAGATGGGGTAGAGCTAAACTCAAATAAGGCAGAGGCAATAGTCTCATTGACCAAGGAGCGCGTGACCTTCCCAGGGGAAATGTGGACTCAATGCCGTTTTTTAGTGAATGCTCCCAATGAATTTGATGAGCAGGTAGCCTCCAAAAAGTGGAATGCAGATGCGGTAGCCGTACTTTCGGCTTACGCTGAGAAGCTTTCGAAATTTGAGGGAACTTATGATAGCGAAGTCGCTAAAACCCTACTCGGAGAGACTGCAGATGAACTGGAAATCAAACTGGGCAAGATTATGCAAGCCGTCCGATTGGCTGTGACTGGTGTCGGGGCCGGACCGGATTTGATGGAGATATTTGCTATCTTAGGTGCAGGTGAAGTAGCAAACCGCATTCAGTTTGCAATCGAAAACCTTCCGCGTCCAGAATAAGTATTAGAGCTATGAGCAAGCGAAAAAAGAAAAAGCCTGAAGATCCAAAGGTCCATTCAGACCTGAAGGGTTTTAAGATGGAAATAGATCCTTTTGGAGAGATATCTTCCTCTTTTCCGATCGATAAGATCAATGAGTTTTTGAATAAAAATGTTGAAGATAAAAAATTGAAAGATCGGGAAGACTTGGATGATATCAAGCGAGGCTCCGATGAAGAGGAATAAAGAGTCTTTCTCAGGTTTGGATGTACTGTCATCGCGATTCCATCAAAATCGGGAGGCGGGCCTCTCCACTGCAGCGGATCGAAATCATGAAAGTCTTATGAGACAGCCTCAAAATCTTAAACAGAATTTTTTCTTTTAATTTTTTCGGAATTACACAAGTTTTTTATTTATTAGAGATGTAGTTTAATTCATCCGTTGTTTTTTTAGCAGGAGCATGAGGATTTCTATTTTACTTTTGATTCTTTTTCTACCGCTTTCCTTGGTTTTTGCGCAATCAAGCCGGATACAAGGAGAAGTACTCGATAAAAATACGGGTATGCCTTTGCAGGATATCCATGTTTTTATCCATAATACGACCTATCAGACTTTTTCTGATTCTTTAGGAAGGTTTCAGCTAAATAATGTGCAGAACGGACAATGGGAAATTCAGGTAAAGGGGAGTGGATATATTTCCCAATCTCAAACTATTTCGGCCTCAACCGGAAAAACAAAAAAGCTCGTATTCTCCCTAGAACCTGATCCTTTGGCTGGGTTTACACCTTCTGATTTCTCGAAAGGCAAACTCAAAAAGTTTAAAAATGCGGTGGAGAAAAAGTTTTTGGGTGAGCATCCCAGTGCATGGCAGGTGGAGCTTTTGAATTCTGACCAATTAATTTTTGAAAAACGACCCGGTAAGAAAACACAGGTGTCTTCTCAAGGAGCCATTTACTTTTCTAACCGAGAAACGGGCTATTTGGTCACCGTCTACTTCAGCCCCTTTATTTTGGAGGATGAAGAGCCCCAATTGCTTGCTTACTCCTACTTTGACCTAGCGGAAGATGGAGGAATAGAAACAAGGCGGAGCAATCGGCTAAGGATCCATCAGCAAAGCCCGACTTATTTTCTGTCACAATTGATGATTGGTAAACTTGCCAGTTTTAGTTCTAATCCCAACCCGGAGGTCTCTTTTTCAGATCAGGAGGGAGAGTACTTATTAAGCTTTGACAAACCTCTGGAAATAGTGGGGGAAGACGGTAGCAAGGGAAGGATGTTTTATGAAGGAGAAAAGCTTGAGGTGAAACTGAATGGCGCCCCGACTGATTGGTCCAAGTTGCAATGGCGGGGAGCACTTTTTGAAACAAATCCGATCTATGCAGTTCCTCAAAATTTTAATGCCGATAGGGTTTTTGCTTTGGCAAATTTGGAGAAGAGTGCCCAAACCATGCAAGAGCGGATTTATCTTCACACAGATAGAAGACACTATTGGCCAGGAGAGACAATCCTGTTCAAAGCATACCTTGGCTATACCAATCCTGTTCTTGCTCAGGATTTAAGCAAAGTGTTGCATGTCGAGCTGATCGATACAGTGGGTTTTATTTGGTCACACCAGGTATTTAAGATTACCGATGGCTTTAGCGCCGGCCAAATTTCCCTGCCGGATCTCTCCGAAACGGGTAACTTTTTTGTAAGAGCCTATACGACCTGGAGCTTAAACTATAAGCAAGCCGAGCATATTTTGCCAATTCAGATTCTGGATCATTTTAGCCAGCCGAAAGCTTCATCAGAAGGCTTAGAATCGAAAAACGTAAAGGTCTTCACCGATAAGCAAAGCTATAAGGCAGGAGAGAAAGTCACTTTAAATGTGATGATTGCCTCAGATGAAGGAAAGCCAATCAATGCAAATTTTTCACTTGCTGTTTTGGATTTAAAGCAAGCGGTGTATGTCCCAGAGAATAGGGGAATAGAAGAGCAGCTAGCAGAAAAAAATCCCAAAGGTGAGATTGAGAATTTCAACTATTCGATAGAGCGGGGTTTTGATCTTGAGGGTGTGCTACAAGACGATGAAGGGAATCCTATTCGAGGTTCTCTCCAAGCTTTTATAAATGGGTATGATGACGAACGAAAAATCAGATCAGAAAAAGATGGTTCTTTTGGTTTTTCATCTTTAGGGTTTGAGGAAGACTTTGAGATTAATCTTAAAGCAATAAGTGTCCAAAACCAGCCCATTCGGACCATAAAGCTCGATCTCAAAACTTATCCAAGTGAGGAGCTTGATTTGAGAATGGACTTTCCAGAGGTGGTGCGAAGAGGAATACTTCCTGACAAGGATATTCAGCCTCTGAAGCCCTTGGCTGAAGGAGAAATACTTCTTGAAGCAGCAGAAGTTGAGGCTAAAAAGGATAAATATTTTGGTACCATGATCTATGGAATTCCTGACAATGTTATCGAAAGTGAAGAACTGAATTTAGTGGGTTCTACTATGCAGTTTATTTATGCCCTGATGGCAAGGGTGCCGGGAATGAATGTGGTGGGCTCACCCCCCAATATGTCTGTCAGATTCAGAGGAGGAGAGCCTTTGATTTTAATAAACGGAGTCCCAGCAAATACTGTCTCAGGCGGGATGGTCAATAGTGCAACAGCAGGTGAGTCCGTCTATCGTGTTTTGGATGGCTTAAATGTGTTTGCCATTGATCGGATAGAGATCATTCGAAGAATAGTGCCACAGTATGGTGATCAGGGAAGAAATGGCTTGATTTCTATCTTTCTAAAAACAGGAGCGGAATTCGCAAAGACCCAAAACAACTTCAATCTCTTTAAACTAGAGGGTTTTCAGCACTATGTGAATTTTAATAAAGTTCAAGAATCAAGAGAAAAATTTCCTTTTTTGGGACCTTTTAACCCTACGCTATATTGGAGTCCTTCCTTGATTTCGAATGAAAATACCCTTTCGATTCCTGTAGAATTTGAATTGAATGAGACTGCAGGGCCTTTCTTGGTTGAAATCAGAGGGATGACTGACCTTGGTGAACCCATTTATGGGACCTTCGTTTTAAATGAGGATTAATCAGCTGACATTTTCTAATTTGGAGCCTCAATTACTTCTCATTCCTTTGAAGAAACTTATTCTCCTAGTAGCATTTCTGACTACTCAGGTATTTCTAGTATATTCGCAAACAGCCACCTTGACTGGAACTGTTAAGGATGCCGACACGGGAGAAACTCTTCCTTTTTGCAATGTATTTGTAAATAATACTACCATCTCAACTACCTCGGATTTGGATGGGGTATTCACTTTAACGGACCTTGCGCCGGGTTCGCTGGAAGTAGGATTTTCGTTTTTAGGCTACATAGCCACGACGAAACGAGTCACCCTCAACCCTGGAGGCAAGCTGACCTTGAATGTTTCTTTGGAGCCCTTGGAGACAGAGCTTTCGGATGTGGAAATCAAGGCTAAACGGGATAAATCCTGGGAGCGGGATCTACGGAAATTTGAAAACCTTTTCCTTGGGAATGATGCTATTGCAGCAAAAACCGAAATTTCCAATCCCTGGGTAGTGGACTTTCCTGAATCAGAAGAGCGAAATACTTTTTTGGCAAGTTCCCAACTGCCTATCGAAATACTCAATCAATATCTGGGCTATAAAATCACCTTCAATTTGCAGGAGTTTTATGATAATCCGGTTAATTATCGGATTGCGGGTGCAGCAAGATTTGAGGAGCTGGAAGCTGAGTCTGATCAACAGGAGCAGGAATGGGATCGGAATCGTATGGACGTGTATTCCAAATCTCCGCAGAATATGTTCCGAGCCATGATCTCTGGTACTCATGAAAAGGAGGGTTTTTACCTGTATGGAGAGCGGCCGAGTGCGGCAGATTCCCGAAATATGCGTTCGGATATTTTTGCCGATGAATTGGGCAAATCAGTCATTCCTTACAAGCCTGATCAACTGGTGACAGCGGCTGACCGTCCCGGTGAATACTGGATTTATCTCAAGGGAAGAATAGAAATTCACTACGAAAAAGGCTATACTACTGTCAATACCTACAAGGATGCGCCTTATCCCATTTCTTGGATAGAAGTCAAAGGAGATCAGGTAAGAGTCCGTGAAAATGGTATGATTCTCAACCCTCAAGACGTAGTGTTTTCCGGTGATATGGATAGAAGACGTGTCGCCTCCATGTTGCCTTTGGACTATGATGCCGAACGCGCTATCCAACTGCGGAATCTAGATAAAACAGCCGCAAACTATCAAGAGAGGGTTTACCTGCACACAGATCGGCCCTACTATCAAGCTGGGGAAGAAGTCTTTATTCAGGCTTTTATCAATTATGGAAATCCATATCTCAAGAAGCAATTGAGTCAGGTCTTGCATGTGGAGCTGGTGTCTGCCGATCGGGACTTTGTTTTCAGAAAGAAGTATAAAATCTTCAACGGTACAGCTGGGGGGAGTTTTTACATCCCGGATAGTTTAACGGATAATCAGTATTATCTAAGAGCATATACCAACTGGAACCGAAACTATGGTCCAGACCACCTCTTCTTAAAGCCCCTTCCAATCCTACGACCCAATCAAATGCTAGAATCCGGGTCCAAACTAGCCTTGAAATCCAAAAATGTTTTGTTGGAAGCAAATCCGGAGAAAGCTGGACCGAGGGAAAAAATTCAACTGAAAATAAAAACGGTGGATGAGGCTGGTAGGGCACTTTCAGCGCGATTGGCAGTTTCTGTCATTGATCAGGCTCAAGTGGAAAGCTTTCCAGAGATCAAGCCTGCAGAAGAAGCACTGGCTTTGGAGAAAATACCTGACAACATTGGATTGGAGCGTTTCTCATACCCGATAGAGACTAATTTGGAGCAGAGCGGATTGATCTTGGATCAAAAAGGAAAAGGGACTTCGGGGGCTGTTACTGTGTTTGTCAATAATTTTGAAGGAATCGTCGAGTTGGAAGCTGATAGAAGTGGTCAGTTCAAATTGGAGGGCATGGAGTTTTATGGCCCCTTGAGGCTGGCCATTCAAGCCACAGATTCTAGAGGCAAACCCGTTTCTGAGGTGAAAATGAAAGAAGAACTGGCCGCGCCTTTGGCAGCCTTTCCATCTGTGAATTGGCCAGAGCTCAAAATAGATCCTTCGTATCAGCCCATTTCTCAGAAAGAATTGAAGACAGAAGATCTTGAGCTGGTTGAGGTGGAAGACAAATCGTTGGAAGCCCCCAAGGCGATCTATGGAAGAGCAGACTTTGTGGTGACTTCCGACAAACTGATGGCTACGGGCAGCTCGGTGGACCTAGTGAATAGCTTGGCGGGAAATGTGCCAGGAATGCGTGTTACCGTAGCGGGTGCTTCGGGTCAGCAGCAAATCCGGCTTCGTGGAGGCGCTACCTCGGTCTCCGGTTCCATGGAGCCACTTGTCATGGTAGATGGGGCTATTTTGGTGACCGCGCCGGGCGCGACTGCGGCTGATAATCTCCGAAATATCAATCCCAATGATATCGATCGGGTTGAAATCGTCTCAAGGACTGTTTCAATGCTGGGGGATCAGGGGAGAAATGGGGTAATAGCGGTCTATCTTAAGGAAGGTCTAAGTAATCAAGCTAATCCAGTTTTGACTTCTTCGGTTTCAAATTTTGTAATTGAGGGCTATGAACCTCCGAGAAGCTTTTATCAGGTAGCTTATGAAGGGGGTGAGGAAGTAGATGAGGATCTAAGAAGGACCCTCTATTGGAATGGGAACTTAGTAACCGATGAGTCCGGAGAGGTTGTTTTGAGCTTTTTCACCAATGATTTTGGGGGACCGATGACTGTTGAAATCCGAGGGCTTAGCTTGGACGGAAAGCCGATTTCTGGCACCTTTACGATCAATTCAACTCAGAAATGAAATCGAGCATCCATGAAGCAGATAGGCATAAATTAGCCGTCATACACTGGAATTATCGTAAAATCTGCGAGATTCCATGTGGCCTTGGAAAAACGAATTATATCAAATGAAAAAAATACTCCTAGCTTTTTTGATGCTTTTCTTGGCTTTTGAGGCCTTCCCTCAGACTAGTGTGGGTTTTCGGGCTGGATACACCTCTTCGTCCTACTCCTATCAGCCGGCAGCCAATTTTCGATCACAAAGCACCGAGAGTGTTGTCAGACCTACTTTTGCGCTTGTCGTGGAGCATTTCACCTCCAAGAATGCCGGGATAGAAATGAACCTGCAATGGATCACTTTGGGCTTTCGACAGATAAATGAAAATGCCGTGACCCTTCCTGAAAATCGGACAGAGTTTGACTACCTGAAAGTGCCTTTTTTTGCCTCATTTTATGCGGGTAGATCAGGTAGGTTTCAAATAAAAGTCGGGCCTCACTTGGGTTTTCTAGTTAATGCAAGAGATGTGCAGCGGGAATTCACCAGTGCTGCGACTCCTGAGATCCCTACCTATGGCGGACCGGAAGATCGACCCAATCGTTTTATGTATGGCTTAAATGCAGGCGCTGGAATTTCTAAGCTTTTTGGGAAAAGCACCCTTGCGGTGGAATTCCGATTTGCCTATGACTTCACTAATCCGGAGGGGCAGGATCGAATTTTTGATATGAATTCCACCAATTTGGAGCTTTCCTTGGCATATCTCTTCCGAGTCAGAGAAAATCCTTAAGAAATCTGTCGCCCGCTGTCATATTTTTCGTAAAGTCTACGATTACAAGACGAAGATGAATCACAGCGAGCTAGAAAACATACTCAAAAACCATCATCGGGAAGCCTATCTCTGGGCCCGTCAATGCTGTGGCTTTGAGGAAGAGCTAGCTAAGGATGTCTTGCAGATTTGTTATTTGAAGATTTTGGAGGGTAAGGCACGCCTCCAACAGGTCGAAAAAGTAAAACCCTGGTTATTTTCGGTGATTCGCTTCACCGCAATCGACGAACTCCGAAAGAAAGGAAATTGGGTGGCATTACAAGAAAATTATGATTTGGAGGATGAGCCGACTGAAAATGAAGAGGAGCTGGATTACCAGAAACTTCTTATGCAGCTTTCACCCATGCAGCGTGAAGTCATGTTGATGGTCTTTTACCACCAATTGACAATCGCAGAAAGTGCCGATGTCCTTCAAATAAGCCTAGGCTCCGCGCGTACACATTACGATCGCGGAAAAAAGAGACTGAAAGAATTAATCGTAAAATCTCAAAACTTGGAATATGATGGAAAATGATCAACTGATTGAAAACTTTTTCTCAGACATGAAAAAGCAGGATCAAAATATCCCAATTCCCGAATTTCCGGAGGCGAAGGTACGAAGCTTCAATTGGTGGATTCCTAGTGGAATCGCGGCCACTTTGCTCTTGGGCGGATTTCTATTGACCCAACAGGAGCCGGTCGCAGAAGCACCTTCTGAGGTGATTATTATTTCCCTTCAGGAAAATGAAAATAACGAGCAGGAATTTACCATCGAGGAAAAAGCCTACATCGACGTCTGGGAATCCAGTACATCCTCCTTACTCACAGAATTCTAAGCTAAACCAACTATTTATATACCTATGAAATGCCCATGAGAATTGCTTCTCATAAAGGGAACGATTACACAGGGCATTCCATCTGACCACTAAAAATCAAATTATAAACAGATGAAACCTTTATTTGTAACCGCCCTTTTCCTGCTTTCGTCCCTGACGATGGCTCAGGACATTTTCAAAAAGAACTTGTACTCAGCTGACCAAATCATGGAAGCAAGAGAAAAGATCAACCTGACAGATGCTCAAGCCACTAAAATCAAAAAAATCCATGCTGAGAACGCCGGAGAATTCTCTACGCTCAAATGGGACTTGGATGCTACTAATGCTGAGCTTGAAAAGCTCCTTGAGCAAAGGCCAATAGATCAAACAAAGGTGCTAACAGTCTTGGATATGATTCTAAAGTATGAGGCGCAATTGAAGAGAAAGCAACTTAGTACCTTGGTCGCCATCAAAAATGAATTGACTGAAGAACAAATCGAGAAATTGAGTGAAACCACTAGACTCTATGGATTCCGAAGTTCTGGCTCGGGAAGTGCTTCAAGTACACTTGGAGTCTCAAGTCTTCGTTCCGGCCAAAAGGTAGTGATTGGTTATCCTTCCGCTTCTACTTTTTCTACCACTAGCCCATCATCAAAGGTAGATATAGTAGTTGCGGGAAGTAGTAATGGAGATCAGCCGCTATTCGTAATCAAATCTGATGATGGAACCATAGAGAAATCATCCATGGAGCAACTAGATATCAATCCCAATGATATTGAAAGTATCAATGTGCTGAAAGATAAAGGTGCTACCTCATTGTATGGTGAGAAAGGAAAAAATGGCGTAATCATCATCACTTTAAAGAAAGGTGCAAAGGCAAAAATTAAGTAATTGATTATGGTTTAAAATGAAAAAGGAGACTGATTTAGAGTCTCCTTTTTTGGTTTAATTCATTCCCATATAATCTACTACGAAATAGCTCATCACTCTTAGGCCGAGTATAAAGCCACTTTCATCGATATAGAAATCAGGTGTATGATGTGAGGGAGTTTTGGTTGGGTCTCCCCCTTTTTTCATACCTCCCAAAGAGATAAATAGTCCAGGTTTTTCCCGTTGATAGAAGCTAAAGTCCTCCGCTCCGGTGATCAGCGGATTGGTAAGCACATTGCCATCACCTGCAGCTGCCAAAATGGTTGGACCCATCATCTCTGTTAGCTCAGGATCATTAATTGTTGAGGGATACATTTTTTTGATGCGTACATCTGCTTTCGCCCCGGCACTTTCAGCGATATGAGTGGCTATCTCGGTGATTCGTTTGTGAACCAATGCCTGCTGCTCATCTCCAAAAGTCCGGATGGTTCCGATCATATCGACTTTTTCGGGGATGATATTATGTCTGATGCCTCCGTGGATTGCACCTACTGTCACGATAGCCGGAGCCTCAGTGATATTCACATTCCGAGCGATAATGGTCTGGAATCCATTGATGATTTGGGCAGAGGTAACAATCGGATCCACGCCTGACCAAGGGGAAGCACCATGCGCTTGGGTACCGTGCACGGTGATTTCCAACTCATCTACACCTGCTAGGGCAGGACCGGATCGATAGCCGATTTTTCCCACTTCCATTTGTGATCCGATGTGCAAGCCAAATACGGCGTCCACATCCTCCATGACTCCTTCTTCGACCATTTGCTTGGCTCCCCAAGTAGTTACACCGGGCTCATTGATTCCTTCCTCTGCAGGTTGGAATAGGAATTTGACATTTCCGGCAAGGTCATCTTTCATCCCTGCTAGGATTTCTGCTACGCCCATCAGGATAGCCACGTGGGTGTCATGTCCACAGGCATGCATGACGCCAGTTTCCTGACCATTGTAGGTAGCAGTCACGGTGGATTTGAAAGGTAAGTCTACCCGCTCAGTCACAGGTAGTGCATCCATGTCCGCCCGAAGCGCCACCGTTGGGCCTGGTTTTCCTCCTTGAAGGACTCCGACTACGCCGGTCACCGCTACCTCTTCTGTGACCTCGATACCAAGACTACGGAGGTGATCTGCGACTTTTTTGGCAGTTCTAAATTCCTGGTTTCCTAATTCTGGATTTTGGTGAATATCCCGTCTCCATTCGATGACCTTATCTTCGATTTCAGCTGCTCTTTGGTCGATATCAGATCTGAGTTTGGACTGGGAAAATGCCATTCCGCTAATCAAAAACAGAACAATGGTTAATTTATTCATTATAAAATTTGGTTGATGGTTTGAGAGCAAGTTATTTATTTCAAAGCAATTTTGTTTAGCACTATGAAAAATTCCCTTTTCATCGAACCAAATGCCCAAAATCTGTTTTACTCTTATCTAAACAAATTGAATCATGGATATTAAAAATAAAGTGGCAGTAGTCACAGGAGTCAGCAAAGGAATTGGGCTGGAAGTCGTTAAGATTTTACTGGAAAAAGGAAGCATCGTCGCAGGATGGGGTAGAAATGAGCCGGATTTGGATCATGAAAATTTTCACTTTTTCAAGTGTGATGTAGCTCAAGAGGCCTCAGTAGATGCTGCCTTCAGAAAGACTACTGAGAAGCTGGGAAAAGATATTCGAATATTGATCAATAATGCCGGTTTTGGAATTGCAGGACCTACCGAGACGTTTTCATCTGAGGATTGGAAAGCGATGTTTGATACCAATGTCCATGGAATATTCTATACCACTAAGCGCTTGATACCTGCTATGAAAAAGGCCGATGAAGGGCATATCATCAATGTGGCTTCTATTGCTGGATTAAACGGAGTCAATCAGTTTGCCGGATATGTGGGTACCAAGCACGCGGTGCGAGGGATTTCCCATTCCTTGTATATGGAATTGCGGGACTTCGGTATCAAGGTGTCTACTATTTACCCTGGATCAGTGCAGACCAATTTCTTTGACGAAATACCCGGCATGAATGCCCATGAAAACATGATGCGGCCGTTGGATGTGGCCACGACCATCGTACAGACGCTGGAAACGCATCCCAATTACTTTGTGGCAGAGGTGGAGTGCAGACCACTTCGGCCTAAAGGAAAGAAATAAGCGATCAAAATCTTTATTGACCCGGCTTCCAAGCTCGGGTCATTTCTTTTTTACCCGGAGGTCCTGGAGGAGATTCTACTTCTAATCCTAAGTTACGAAGATCTCGTTTGAGTTGACCTTTTGCACTGTAGGTCGTGAAAAGTCCGCCGGGGCGCATGCTCTTGGTCACCTTCTCCAGCATATTCTTTTCCCAAAGCTCCGGTTGCTTGCTTGGCGCAAAAGCGTCAAAAAATACGACATCCGAAGGATAGAGTTGTGCCTCTTCCAAGGATACTTGATCTTTCTTGAAGTTAAAGTATTCTGAAAGAGGGCCGCCTTCATTCCAAGGAGCCTTATGAAGTGCCTCAAAGAACTTGTGGTAATGCCAGATGGCATCATTCTGATGAATGAAATTCAATTGGGAGTAAACCTCTTCCGAAAGAGGGAAAGGCTCAATCGTATGGTAAAGGACAGGTATTTGATACTGTTCTGCCCAGACTAGCGTCAGCCAGGCATTCAACCCCGTACCAAAACCCACTTCAAATACCCGAAGTGGGTACCGGTTAGGATTATTGGCTAGCCAGGAGTCCAAGCCGTAGAGTAAAAAAACATGGAGCGATTCACGATAGGCCCCATGAAAACTGTGATAGGTCTCTTTCAAACCCTCATGATAGAGGGAGTGAGAGCCATCTTCGGTAGTTATGATTTTTACTTTCTCGCTCATACTTTATAAATCAAAGCTGCACAATAGGCGGAAACACCTTCTTCTCTTCCTACAAAACCCAACCATTCGGTGGTCGTGGCTTTGATGGAAACTGCCGATTCGTCCACTGCCATGACTTCTGCCAGACAGGTTTTCATTGCAGGGATGTGTGGATTGATTTTAGGATTCTGAAGGCAGATGGTAGTGTCCAAATTTCCAATTTCAAATCCTTCCTTTCGGATCAGTTCCATCACTTTTTTTAGTAAAATTTTACTATCAATCCCTTTGAATTTTGGGTCTTTGTCTGAAAAGTGGTAACCAATATCCCGCATATTGGCTGCGCCGAGTAGGGCATCGCAGATCACATGGATGAGTACATCCGCATCAGAATGTCCCACTGCGCCTTTGGTATGGGGAACTTTGATCCCTCCTAACCAAAAATCCTGATCAGCCTTCAGCTGATGTACATCGTATCCAAATCCTATTCGAAAGGGAGTCATGATATTTCTTTTTGATAATGTAAAACACTAGATTTTTCAGGTCGGAGTAGTCGATTTGCCCAATCCATTACCTGGTCTGTTCCGATGGATGACTTGCGATCAAACTCATCCCAATAGAGATCGGGATGGCCCATATTTGCATACATGGCAAGATTCATCATTCGATTGATCAGTTGAATGGACTCATAAGTTTTCATGGCCTCTCCTTGATTCTTTATCTTTTGAAGACTATGATCGTCTATTCCTTGTTTGAGAAAATCAGCTAAAAATTCATCCAATATAGCCTCTCCCACTTCGCTGCTGGAACTTGGATCCATCCGGGTACTAAATACCAATAAACCGGGATCTTGACTTCCCAAAATATAAGCTCCGGCTGAGGCAATTTCTTTTCGGCCTTTCACCAGCTTTTGCTCCATGGGGGATGACTTTCCAAATCCCAGATAGTCGGTTATCAGATCCGCTTCTAGGTAGCCATCTTCTCCTTTGCCTGGCATTTTATAGGTTTTGTAGAGCACATCGGTAGGCACGTTTGCTTGGAAAGTGAGTGCTCGTCGCTCTTTTTGCTCTTTTTCTTTTGTGGATTCTAGGCGTGCTTGAGCCGATGCTGGTATGGAGCCAAACCATTTTTCTGCCAGCTTCAGTACTTCTTTAGGATTCACGCCTCCTCCGACAGCTAAGATGGCTCGATTAGGAGCGTAGTGTGTTTTATAAAAATCCCAAACATCGTCTTCTGTGTAATTGACGATGTCTTCTGTGGTTTCTCCGATAGTGGGCCAACGGTAAGGATGGGAATGGAAGGCCAAAGGACGGAGCAGATGCCAGGTATTACCGTAGGGCTGATTGAGATAGCGCTGCTTGAATTCCTCCAAGACCACCTTCCGCTGCGTTTCGATGGTTTTTTCCACCAAAGTGAGCTGCAACATTCGATCAGACTCCAACCAAAAAGCTGTTTCCAAATTGCTTGATGGTAGTGTCATGTAATAATTGGTGATGTCAGGGCTGGTAAAAGCATTGCAATTACCGCCTACCCGCTCGAGTGCCCGGTCAAAAACCGGTACATTTTTCGAACTACCAAACATCAAATGCTCAAAAAAGTGCGCCAGGCCGGTTTTTCTGGGTATTTCATCTTTTGAACCTACCTTATACAGGAGATTAAAAACAGCTATTTTGGAATTTGGGTCCGGATGAATAATTACTTCCAGTCCGTTGTCGAGAAAATGTCTTTCGTATCGAAATCTCATGGAAAGCAAAGCTACGCTTTTTTGAATTTTTTTGGTTTCAAATTACAACAGTCAAAAAGGGGATTTGATTTGGATTATTTATTTATCGCCAAAAGATTTCCGCTTATGTAAGTCTCCATGGATTTTCATAAAAAAGCCGAACTTTGAATGAATATCAGTAGTTTGCTATCGAAAATCCACCATTCATCATCCATGGAGTATCACTGTATTGACCTGCGAAAGACGAATCAATTTTCTGATTTTTTTCTTGACTACATTGAAGGAAAAGCGGAGCTAAGACCTTTTTACAATCATTTACCAAAAATCGAGAGCTTCCAAAAAGCCATTGAACAAAAGCATTTCTCTGATACAAATCGCCAGGTTTTATGCGAAACCTTGACTGCACAGTATTCCGAAATCGAACTTTTTGAAGAGGAAAAATTACAGCTTCAGAAACTAGCTGATTCCAAAACCTTTACTGTGACCACAGGTCATCAGATGAACTTATACACCGGGCCGCTATACTTTATATATAAGATCGTCAGTACCATTCGCTTGGCCGAAAAACTCCGGGAAGCATATCCTGATTACCATTTTGTGCCGATTTACTGGATGGCTACTGAAGATCATGATTTTGATGAAATCAACTATTTCAAGCTAGATGGGAAAAAATATCAGTGGAAGACCAATCAAAGCGGCGCCGTTGGAAATTTTGAGCTAGATGCAAGTTTCAAGGAATTTGCCAAGACTGTTCCATTTGCAGCGGATGTGTTCAAGGATGCCTATGGTTCTTCGAAGACCTTGAAGGAAGCTGTCCGCAAGTATGTACATGAGCTTTTTGGGAGAAGGGGCTTGTTGATTGTAGATGCCCAAGAGGCAAGCTTCAAGTCGCTTTTCAAGGAGGTAATGCGGGAAGATTTATTTTCTCACACGCCTCATAGGGAAGCTGTTTTGAAAACCGAGTCTTTGGAATCTTTGGGTTATGGAGGGCAGATTTTTCCTCGAGAGATCAACTTCTTTTACTTGGATGAAGGGGTCAGAGAGAGAATTGAGCAACAAGGGGATGAATATGTGGTGCTGAATACCGAATTAAGATTTTCCAGATCTAAGATCGAGCAACTCATCGAGGAGCATCCGGAGCGTTTTAGTCCAAATGTAGTCCTGCGCCCACTGTATCAGGAGACTATTTTACCAAACCTTGCCTACTTGGGAGGACCTTCCGAGACAGTTTATTGGCTGCAATTGAAAGGAGTGTTTGATCATTTCAAAGTTCCGGTTCCAGTTCTTTTACCTCGAAATTTTGCGCTGGTGCTAGAGCCGCTTTTTGAGAAAAAGCTGGAGCAATTGGACTGGCAAGTGGAGGATATCTTCCAGGACTTTGATGAGTGGAAGAAATCATTTGTGGCCAAGCATGCATCGATTGATGTGAGTTTGGAAAATGAGCGAACTACCCTTGCAACGCTTTATGAAGAGAAGGGAAAGGAAGCTAAAAATCTTGAAAAGAGCTTGGAGCAGTCATTTGAAGCTGCAAAAGTGCGTTCTCTGAAGATTCTCAATCAAATGAGCCGCAAACTCCGAAAAGCAGAGGAGAGAAGACAGCATATTTCTCTTGAGCGGGCGAGGGCAATTTTGGATTATGCCGCCCCAGGCGGTACTCCACAAGAGCGAGTGGTAAATATGATGCAGTTTTATCTAGCTGATGATGAGTTTTTGGAGAAGCTTTACAAAGCCTTTGATCCGCTCGACTATTCTATGATTGTGATTGAATTATGATTCCTGGCAAAGAGTATATCAGGGAGAAGTATAAAAAGAAGCGAGCTGCACTGAGCGATCAGGATAAAATGGATCTTGATCAGAAAATCAAAGCTCGAGCGATTGATTGGTTGAAGAGCGGGGATTTTCCGAAAAAGGTTCATCTTTTTCTGCCAATCCAAAAACAGAAGGAAGTGGATACCTTTCCTTTGCTTGAATGGTTTTGGGAGAATGGATGGGATGTTTACTCGTCAAAAATCAGTTCTGAAAGTCTCGATATGGAGACTATTTTTTTAGAGCCTAATACTTCTTTTAAAACATCAACCTGGGGAATCCCCTTTCCAAATTATTACCAAGAGGTGGAGGTTAAGGAATTCTCTTTGATATTTCTTCCCCTCTTGGCTTATGATAGGTCAGGCTATCGAATTGGTTTTGGGAAAGGGTATTATGATAAATTTCTGGCAAACATTGATTTCGATCCGGTAAAAGTAGGCTTAAGCTACTTTGCACCAGAGCCCTCATTGTCTTATGAGAGTCATGATATTCCTTTAGATTTTTGCATAACTCCTGAAAAAATCTTTACATTTTGATCATTATAAAAGAGGAGATGGAAAAAGCACTTTTGATTTTTGGTTTAAGCTTCGTATTGATATGCCCTGCATTTTCGCAAGTTGGCAGCTACAATACCATGGTGGGAGTTACCGGAGGCACTAATGTCGGAGCTACAGTGAAGCAGTTTATTTCAGAAACAGGGGCAGTTGACCTATTGGTTTATAATCGATGGAAAGGCTGGGTGGCAGCCGTACTTTACGAGCATCACTGGGATATTCGAGAGTTTGAGGGGTTAGAGTGGTATGTAGGAGCGGGTGCCCATTATGGGATTTGGAAAGATGGCAAAGGAGAACCACCCTGGGTTTATAAAATTGATCGAGATTACAATGTCTTTGGGGTAGATGCGATAGTGGGTTTAGAGTATAATATTAACCGTAGTAACTTCTATGTAGGCTTATATTGGAAGCCTGCTTATAATTTTACAGACTTTACAAAGTTATGGGAAGATGAAGCAGCCTTGACTCTGAGATATTCTCTTTAAAATTTCGATTTTTGATAAAAAAATAAACTGACTTTTGTTGATTCAGCAAAAAATCTAATGTTTCTCAAAAGAATTAGACCCAGAATTTGATTTTTTTTAAATTTTTGAATCTTTTTTTTGTTTCAAATATAGCAATCAGAATTTTATTTTAATTCTTAGCTAATAGGGGTCTAAAAGTTCTTAAAAATTCAGATTGACAAAAATCAATTAAATTTTTTCCCTGATTTTCAGCAGTAAATTTTTATTTAATTATTCGAAAAAATTGCTTTGGCCAAATATTGTTTTGCGAATGTTAAATAATTTGAGTGAAACAGTTAAAATTTCTTAATACCGGGCTTTGATCCAAATAATCATCTTTTTAAGCCGTGCAAACCAAATTTTTACCGTTCATTCTTCTTTTTTTCTCAATAATTATAAAAAACCAATAAATGATTAGATATTTCAATTGATAAAACTTTAAATATAAATATTTAAATATTAAAATATCCTTTTTTAATATATTTTTCAAAATTTCGAAATTTTGAAATTCCACAGAAAGGAATTTTCTTTACAAATCAACTAAACTAAATACCTTATGAGAAAAGCTTTACTCTTTGTTGTTGCGCTTTTCACCATGACCCTCAGCTATGAGGTGTCGGCGCAGCAGCGGGTAATTACCGGACAGGTAATTTCCGACGAAGATGGACTTGGCTTGCCAGGTGCAACTGTCCTCGTGAAGGGTACAACTGTGGGTACTACCACCGATTTGGATGGTAATTATTCCATCAGTGTCCCAGATGGAGGCACGGTGCTGATTTTCTCCTTCGTAGGTCTAGAAACGAAGGAAGAGGTCATTGGCAACCGGACCGTGATTAATGTGACGCTCACTACTGATGCCGAGCAACTATCCGAAGTGGTAGTAACGGCGATTGGTATCGAGCGTGAGAAAAAGGCCTTGGGTTATGCAGTTACCTCTGTAGGTAATGAGCAACTCGAGAACAGACCTGAGCAAGACGTAGCACGTGTATTGCAAGGAAAAGTACCAGGTGTGAATATCACTTCTACTAATGGTATGTCTGGTTCGGGTACTAACATGGTAATCCGAGGTTATTCATCTGCGACTGGTTCTAACCAGCCTTTGTTCGTAGTAGATGGTGTTCCTTTCAACACAAGCACCAACGCCCAAAATGGTTTTACAACGGGTGGTACTACAACTTCATCTCGATTCTTGGATATTGACCCTAACAACATTGAGAATATCTCTGTGTTGAAAGGTCTTTCTGCTACCGTACTATACGGTGACCAAGGTAGAAATGGTGTAATTTTGATCACTACCAAGTCTGGTTCCTCTAAGAGAAAGGCTGCTGAAGTGACTATCAATCAATCTGTATTTACCAACGAGGCAGCTTCGCTTCCTACTTATGGTCAGATTTATGGTAATGGATTCCAGCAGGCTCCGGGATTATTCTTCTCCAACTTCGGTCCAAGAATGGATGAAGGAAGAGTTATTCCGCATCCATATGCGGTTTCAGGTGTGGCATACGTAAGAGAAGCCTTTCCTGAATTTTGGGTAGATGGAATTGTTGGAGGTACTCCAATCGATTATGAGTATAAGGCTTATGCTGATCCTTCCGAGGTTTTCTTCAGAACTGGCTTGATTTCTAATTCATCTGTTCAAATCGCAGGTGGCTCTGACAGAACCGGTTATAGTGCTAGTTTCGGTTACACAGATGAAGATGGATTTACTCCAGGCAACAATTTGAAGAAATATAACTTTGGATTGGGTATCAATTCTGCAGTATCCGATAAGCTGACTGTTAAGTCATCTTTCACTTATGCTATCACAGATTTGGAATCCCCACCTGTAAACGCAGCCTTTGGTTCTGGTGCTAGTGGTGGTATTCCTTCTGCCTTCGCAGAGGTTTTGTTTACGCCGCGTTCTATTGATTTGGGAGGTCTTCCCTTCGAAGATCCAGTAACAAAAAGGCCTACATATTATAGAAATAATAACGGAATTTTGAATCCGCGATGGCTAGTTAAATACTATCAGAATACATCTGATGTATCTAGATTCTTTAATTCAACCTCCTTGATATATGACTTGAATGATAATCTATCTTTAACCTACAGAATTGGTTTAGATACTTATACAGAAACTCAAGAGTCGAAGTATAATAAAGGTCACTTAGGTGGTTCTCAGGCAGTACAATCAGGTTTGTACACTACAATCAATATTAAGAATACTATCTGGAATCAAGATTTGGTATTGACTTGGACTAAAGAGTTTTCAGACAAGTTTGGTATGTCTGCTTTGATAGGTGGAAATAGTCGTTATGACAGCTATGTTCAATCTGGAATCTCTTCTCAAGGTCAATTGGCCTTCGGTCTTTTCCGTCACCAAAACTTTGAAACCTCTGCAAGTAGAAATGCTATTGGAGGTGGAAATATGAACTTTACCCAAGAGGAGAGAAGAATGGGAGTTTATGCTAACGTAACCTTGGATTATGATAGCTATTTGTTCCTTAACCTTTCTGCTCGTAATGACTGGACCTCTACTGTAGAGCCGGAGAATAGAAGAATTCTTTATCCGGGTGCTTCTGTTTCATTCATTCCTGGAACTGCTTTCAATTGGAATAGTAGCACCGTGAATGATTTGAAAATACGTTTAGGTTATGGTACTTCTGCTGGTTTCCCAAGACCATATAGAACTAGAAACGTATTAGCTCAAACATCTCGTGCATTTGATGTAGATGGAACTGTATCTCAAACACATGCAGTTGCAAATACATTAGGTAACCCTAACTTGAAGCCTGAACTTCATGAGGAAATTGAGTTTGGTGTGGAAGGAGTCATGTTCAACAACAAGTTGACATTTGATTTATCACTCTATGAGAAGAATACAAGAGATTTGATTACTCAATCTCCAATTGATCCTGCAACTGGATTTACTTCCACTGCAATTAACATTGGTAAGATTCGTACAAGAGGCGTTGAATTCCAAGCTACTGTAACTCCTGTATCTACTGCTTCAGGATTTACTTGGAACTCTACCATCAACTGGGGTCTATATAGATCAGTTACAATGGAATTGGGAGCTGGTTTGGATCAAATCGTAGTTGCTGGATTTACAACCTTAGGTAACTTTGCAGTTCCTGGTGAGCCATTCAACGTAATCAAGGGTATCGGATTCGAAAGAGATGAGCAAACAGGCGAGCCAATTGTTTTGGCCAATGGTCTTTACAAGCCCTCTGCTGACCTTGTTACCTTGGGAGACCCGAACCCTCGTTGGAATGGATCCTGGATCAACTCATTCTCTTGGAAAGGCTTCACTTTAAGCGCCATGATGGAATATCGTCACAAAGGAGCTGTATTCTCAAATACAGTAACTGCAACCCTTGCTAGAGGTGTGACAAAAGATCCTGTTGTAGATAGAGAACTTACGTTTATCATGCCAGGTGTGAAGGAGGATGGAACTCCAAATGATATTCAAATCACTGCGTCAAACTACTTCTTTGCTGGTTATCAGGGTGCAACAGATGAACCGAACGTGTTTGATGGATCAATGATTCGATTAAGAGAAGTATCCTTGGGATATGATATACCTATGAACTTGATGGCTAAGACTCCTTTCAAGAGAGCATCTATCGCATTGAGCGGTACCAACCTTTGGTTCCTTGCACTTAACTTCCCACCGAACATGAACTATGATGTGGACGTGTTAGGAACTGGTGTAGGTAATGGTTTGGGCTTTGACTTTGTAACTGGTCCTAGCTCCAGAAGATTTGGTGGAACTGTAACCCTTACATTCTAATCCCAAAACTGTAGAATTATGAAAAGAAAAATATATAGTCTTATGATCGCAGCATCAATGGTATTTGCTGCTTCATGTGACCTTGACTTACAGGAAGATCCAAATGCGGTAAATGCTAGTACAGCTAACCCGGACTTCCTATTAAATAGCATTCAATTAGGATACCAAGGTGTATTTAATACTATTGGTGACGATGGAATGCGATTGACAAGAATGATCAATCAAGGTAGTGCTCAGTATGAAGGAGCTTACACTCCTACCACTACCAATGGATATTGGTCTAATGCTTACGCTGGAATTCTTGCTGATATCGATTTTCTTGTTCCACTTGCAGAAGAATCAAATCTTCAGAGGCATTTAGGAATTGCAAAGACTATCAAAGCAATGGTCCTTTTCCACTTGGTGGATTCTTATGGTGATGTTCCTTACAGAGAGGCACTGGATCCAAGTAATTTCTTTCCGAATGTTGATCCAGGTGCTCAAGTTTACAGTGATGCCCTAGCACTACTGAACGAAGCAGAGGCTCATTTCAATGCGCCTGAGTCTTCTGGTTCTCCAAATGATTTTTACTATGGTAGAAATTATGGTAAGTGGACAAGATTAGTAAACACCATGAAGTTAAGGTATTATCTAAATACAAGACTTGTAAATCCCTCTGAATCTGCTACTGCGATCAATGCATTGATAGCTGGTAATAACTTATTAAGAGAGGGCGATGATTTTGTTTTCCAATTTGGTACTACAAGTGCTGATCCGGATTCACGTCATCCTAGATTTACAGGTACTTATGTTAGTGGAGGCGGAGACTATCAATCCACCTACTATATGTGGCACTTGACTGAGGCTAAAGGTTTCGATGATCCTAGAGTGAGATATTACATCTATCGTCAGACAACGGTAAATAGTACTGACCCAGATGAAATAGAGTGTATTGGTACTATTCCTCCAGCGCATTATTTAGCTAATGGCTTTATTTATTGTCTTCCTGGTGAAAGAGGATATTGGGGACGTGATCACTTGAATCCAGACGGTATTCCACCAGATGGTCTCAGAAGAAGTGTATGGGGTGTTTACCCAGCTGGAGGTCGGTTTGATGATGATTCTGCTGCACCAGTTAACAATATTACTCTTGGTGCTCAAGGAGCAGGAATACATCCAATTATGTTGGCTTCTTATGTAGACTTTATGTTGGCTGAAGCGGCCTTGTTCCTTGGTACTACTGGAGATGCATCTGCTTATCTCACTTCTGGTATTAGAAAGAATATGGAATTTGTCCGTGAATTCGCAACATCAACCCCGGAAGCTTCAACAATCAGAAGCTTTACATCGGACGATGCTTATACACAGCAAGTTACTAACTACTTAAATTATATTTCGAATGAATATTCTTCTGCAAGCACGGACACTGATAAAATGAGAATTATTGGTAGAGAATATTGGTTAGCGCTTTATGGTAATGGTGTAGAGGCATTTAACCTTTACAGAAGAACAGGTCAGCCTGATAATATGCAGCCAGGCCTACAGCAAAACTTTGGTAATTTCCCAAGATCGTTCTTCTATCCATTAAACTACCTGACTACGAACAATAATGCTGTTCAGAAGGCAGATCAAACGGTACAGGTGTTCTGGGATACTAATCCAGCTGGTAACGCTTGGGTTTATTAACCGAAAAATTTGAAAAATATGAAAATGTTAAAATATAGTTTCGGACTGTTTTTGAGTGCTCTAGTCTTTTTGAGTTCCTGTAGAGACTTTGTTGAGCCAAATATTCCGTACAGTGATTTTGATACAGCAGCTTATCTTAGAACTATTTCTAGAACAAGCACCTCGTTCAATTTCTTTGATTTAGCCAATTCTAAGTTTGCGCTCACACTTGAAGCCGTAGATGCTGAGGATGGAGCGACTGTAGAAACCGTTGAAATTAGAGTTAGACATAGAAGATTGATTCCTGGTGTAGGATTGGAATATATTCCTGCTATAGGTACGGATGATGTATTGGTTCGTACACTTCAGGCTTCTGATTTCCAACCTAATTCAGAATCTAGATTCTTAAGAACTTCCTTTGAAATCCCTGCACTTGAAGCTATCCAAGCTTTAGGTCTTACTCCTGCGGATATTGAAGGTGCAGATGCTTTTGAATTTAGGCTTGTTCTGAATGATAAGTTTGGAAGAGTGTTTACGGACTCTAATGCTGATGCAAACGTGAAGGGTAGTCCTTTTTATGCCTCACCTTTCTTTTATAACGTAGCAGTAATTTGTCCTTCTGATTTGGGAGGTACTTATGAGTTTGAGCAGTCTAACATGGAATCTATTTATGGTTCTTGTGCTGGCACTATTACCGGTACGACTACTTGGAATCCTGTAGCTTCAACTCCAGGAGCTTATACCATTACAGATGGTACCTTTGGATTCTGGGATTGCTACGGTGATTCTTGGGGAAGTGGAAGTGTTAGAATTAATGATGCTTGCGGTGCTTTGTCAATGACAGGTGCTGATAAGTACGGTGCTTCCTATAGCATGACAGTTGTAAGTGTCGATGCTAATAATCTTGTTTTCCAATGGTTAAACTCCGATGGAGAAACAGGTTTGGTAACTGTTAAATCAAATGATGGCAAACCTTGGCCTCAGTTGAGATAAGTTCTAAATAATTGAAAAATAGCGGTATGAAAATACCGCTATTTTTTTCTATATGTATATTTGAATAAACGAATATACGGTTTTTTAATATCGTTTTTAAAGGCTAGTTTTGTTGAGCCTATTCAAAATAACCATGGACAAATTTTCGTATATCGCAAACGCACACGTTTCTTACATCGATGAGCTTTATGCATCTTATAAATCCGACCCTGAATCCATAGATCCAAGTTGGAAAGAATTTTTTGACGGATTCGATTTCGCCTTGACCAATTACGGTGAAGAGGAGAACGGATCTGCTGCACCTGCTTCAGCGCCCAGTACAGCAAAAAATGGCTCTTTAGCAACTCCCGGTACCATCATGGATATGGAGCAATTGCCTAAGGAGATTAAGGTCCGGGCCTTGATTCATGCTCATCGGTCCAGAGCTCATTTGCGATCTAAAACCAATCCAGTTCGTGAAAGAAGAGATAGAAAGGCACTGATCGATCCACAGGATTTTGGCCTTGGCGATGCAGACATGAATACTGAATTCCAAGCTGGTAATGAGATAGGGATTGGTAAAGCTAAGTTGTCTGATATCATCAGTGCATTAAAGAAGATCTATGAAGGTTCGATGGGTTTCGAGTACCTATACATTCGGGATCCTGAAATATTAGACTGGTTTAAGACCAAAGTTGAAAAGGAGGCTTTAGCTTTTAATCCAGCTACTGAAGAAAAGAAGCGTATCCTTTTCAAGCTTAATCAGGCTGTTGTATTTGAAAATTTTCTCCATACCAAATACCTTGGTCAAAAGCGTTTTTCACTAGAAGGTGGTGAAAGTACTATTCCATTTTTGGATGCAGTTATCAATGGTGCTGCCAATTTAGGCGCTGAAGAGGTGATGATAGGAATGGCACACAGAGGTAGATTGAATGTGCTTGCCAATATCATGGGTAAAACCTACGAGCAAATTTTCTCTGAATTTGAAGGAACAGCAAAGCCTGATCTGACCATGGGTGATGGAGATGTGAAATATCACATGGGTTACTCCTCTGATATCGTCACTCCACAGGACAAAAAAATACACCTAAAGTTGGCACCAAATCCCTCGCATCTGGAAGCTGTAAATCCAGTGGTAGAAGGATTTATCCGAGCCAAAATTGATTCGGAGCACAAAGGTGATGCAACCAAGGCACTGCCGATTTTGATCCATGGAGATGCTGCTGTGGCCGGGCAAGGGATTGTCTATGAAGTTACCCAAATGGCTGGGCTGAAAGGTTACCATACTGGAGGCACTATTCACTTTGTGATCAATAATCAGGTTGGTTTCACTACAGATTTTGATGACGCGAGATCCTCGATTTATTGTACCGATGTAGCAAAGATTATCGATGCACCGGTGATTCACGTGAATGGAGACGATGCAGAAGCAGTGGTTTTTGCAGCGAAGCTAGCAGCTGAATTCAGACAAAAATTCGGTAAGGATATTTTTGTGGATATGGTATGCTATCGTCGTCATGGTCACAATGAATCAGATGAGCCGAAATTTACTCAACCGGAGCTCTACAATATTATCTCCAAGCACCCGAATCCACGTGAGGTCTACATCAAAAAGCTTACCGAGCGAGGTGATATTGATGCTAAAATCGCGAAGCAAATGGATAAAGAATTCCGACAATTGCTTCAGGATCGATTGAATATGGTCAAGGAAAAACCTTTGCCTTACCAAGCCACCAAGTTCGAGAGGGAGTGGGGTACCTTAAGGAGGTCTAAACCAGAGGATTTTGATAAGTCTCCAGAAACCGGAGTTAGTTCGGAAGCTATAGAGACAGTAGCAAAAGCACTTACTTTCATTCCAAAAGGCTTCAAGGCTATCAAGCAGATTGAAGTTCAGATGAAGCAAAGAAAGGATATGTTTTTCGATAGTAAGTCCCTGAACTGGGCTGCAGCTGAGCTTTTGGCTTATGGATCCCTTCTTTTGGAAGGAAAGACAGTCCGACTGACAGGTCAGGATGTTCAGCGAGGAACATTCTCACACCGTCATGCGGTCATCCATGATGCGAATTCCAATCAGCCTTTCAACTCACTTCATGAAATGCCGGAGCGCAAAGGAAAATTCTCCATTTACAACTCCTTGCTTTCTGAGTATGCCGTTTTGGGCTTTGAGTATGGTTACGGAATGGCAAATCCAAATTCGTTGACCATTTGGGAAGCACAGTTCGGAGATTTCGCTAATGGCGCCCAAACTATGATCGACCAGTTTATTTCTTCTGGAGAATCAAAATGGCAAAAGCAAAATGGTCTCGTGATGTTATTACCGCATGGCTATGAAGGACAAGGTCCAGAGCACTCCAATGCTCGACCAGAGCGCTTCTTGCAGCTTTCTGCTGAATACAACATGGTGGTAGCAAATATTACCGAACCTTCTAATTTCTTCCACCTTTTGAGAAGGCAATTGGCATGGGAATTCAGAAAACCTTGCGTGGTTATGTCTCCGAAATCCCTCCTGCGTCATCCTAAAGTGATGTCTCCGCTTGATGAGTTTACTAGTGGTTCATTCAAGGAAATCATCACAGACTCCAATGCTGATCCTAAAAAAGTGAAGCGTGTTATTCTTTGCTCAGGCAAAGTGTATTACGACCTTGAGGAAGTAAGAGAAAAGGAAAAAATTGATCAAGTTGCAATAATCCGAGTCGAGCAATTGCATCCACTTCCTAAAAAGCAAATCTTGGAGGCCTTAAAGCCTTACAAAGGTGCTGAGGTCGTTTGGGTTCAAGAAGAGCCAGAAAACATGGGTTATTGGACTTATATCTTAAGATTGCTTCACAAAGAACTTCCTTTGGATGTCATAGCCAGAAAGGTATCTGCATCTCCTGCCACAGGATATAATAAGGTACACGTAGAGGAGCAGAAGTCTATCATCAACAAAGCCTTAAAACTTTAATACCCAATCCGAAATAATCTTTTGATGCTTTGACCTGTACGGGAGAAGCTAAAACAACAATCTCATGAGCAAAGAAATCAAAGTTCCCGCAGTGGGAGAGTCTATCACGGAAGTGACCGTGGGACAGTGGTTCAAGAAGGATGGAGACCAAGTCGAAATGGATGAGGTACTCTGCGAACTCGAATCAGACAAAGCTACTTTTGAACTTCCCGCTGAAGCAGCAGGTACACTTCGAATTAAGGCAGAAGAAGGCGACACCCTAGAGATTGGGGCAGTCATCTGTGTAATCGACGAATCTACCAATTCTGTAGTGACAGATACAAATAAACCTTCTGATTCTGAGGGAAAAAAAGAGAGCAATTCCGCCAAAAGCACAGGAGAAATAAAAGAGATGGTAGTCCCTACCGTGGGAGAATCAATCACAGAGGTGACTTTGGCCAATTGGATTAAAGGGGATGGAGATTATGTGGAATTGGATGAAATCATCGCAGAAGTGGACTCCGATAAGGCTACATTCGAACTACCGGCAGAGGGTTCAGGTATTTTGAGGCATGTGGCTCAAGAAGGGGATACCTTAGAAATTGGTGGATTGATTTGCAAAATCGAGATCATGGAAGGTAAGCCAGCTGAGACTTCTGCCGATTCAAAAACTGAATCCGCAGCCTCAACTTCAGCTTCCCCATCCAAAGAGTCCTACGCAACAGGCCATGCATCTCCTGCTGCGTCTAAAATTCTAGCAGAAAAAGGCATCAAACCTGAAGAAGTAAAAGGAACAGGCAAAGATGGTCGAATCACTAAGGAGGATGCTGAAAATGCTCAAAAGAAAGCAGCTGCTCCAGCGAAGGAGGAGAAGAAAGAGTCAGCTCCAGCTCAAGAAGCAGTGAGAGTTCCAGGATCAAGAGAAGAGAAGCGCGAAAAAATGTCCTCTCTTCGTCGAACAGTTTCAAGGAGACTGGTATCAGTGAAAAATGAAACTGCGATGTTGACTACATTCAATGAGGTCAATATGCAGCCAATCATGGACCTACGCTCCAAGTACAAAGAGCTTTTCAAAGAGAAACATGGAGTAGGGCTAGGATTTATGTCCTTCTTCACCAAGGCAGTATGCGTGGCTCTTCAAGAATGGCCTGCAGTCAATGCCAAGATCGATGGAAATGAAATCGTATATCATGATTTCTGTGATATCTCAATAGCTGTTTCTGCACCAAAAGGATTGGTCGTTCCAGTGATTCGAAATGCCGAAGGAATGAGCTTCGATCAGATTGAAAAAGAAGTGGTTCGTCTAGCAACCAAAGCTAGAGACAATAAGCTTTCCATCGAGGAAATGACAGGTGGTACCTTTACCATTACCAATGGAGGTGTGTTTGGCTCTATGATGTCCACACCGATTATCAATGCACCACAATCAGCGATTCTAGGCATGCATAATATCGTGCAGCGTCCAATGGCTGTAAACGGAGAAGTAAAAATCCTACCGATGATGTATGTGGCACTTTCCTACGATCACCGAATTATCGATGGTAGAGAATCGGTGAGCTTCCTGGTACGTGTCAAGCAGCTTCTCGAAGAGCCCGAGCGATTGCTTTTTGGAGTATAAAAGAATTACGATTTACGAAATACGAAATACGAAGGGCAGATAATATCAGCCCGTTCATTTAGCTGGAGGTTTGGTCTTATGTCTTGCTTCTAGCATCTAAAATCTAAAAAAATAATGTACGACTTAATAGTAATCGGTTCAGGACCTGGAGGCTACGTCGCCGCTATCCGGGGTGCTCAATTGGGCATGAAAACCGCCATTATCGAAAAATATCCAACTTTGGGAGGGACTTGCTTAAATGTAGGCTGTATTCCGTCCAAAGCTTTATTGGACTCTTCTGAGCATTTTCATAATGCAAAGCACACTTTTAAGACTCATGGAATCAACCTAAGTAACCTGAAGGTTGACCTGAAGCAAATGATTGCCCGCAAGGAGGATGTGGTCAAGCAGAATGTGGATGGGATTCAGTACCTCATGAAAAAGAACAAGATCGACGTGCTTCAGGGAGTCGGCTCATTTGTAGATGCCAATACCATCAAGGTGACAAAAGATGACGGTTCTGAAGAAAAAATTGAAGGTAAAAATATCATCATAGCCACTGGTTCTAAGCCTGCTTCTTTGCCATTCATTAAGATCGACAAGGAAAGGGTGATCACCTCTACAGAAGCTTTGAAGATGAAAGAAATTCCAAAGCACTTGATCATCATAGGTGGTGGAGTAATCGGAATGGAGCTAGGGTCGGTTTATGGACGAATGGGCGCTAAAGTTTCTGTGGTCGAGTACATGGACTCTTTGATTCCTTCGATGGACAAAACCATGGGTAAAGAGCTTCAGAAGTCACTTAAGAAACTTGGATTTGATTTTTATCTCAAGCATAAAGTAACTGCCGTTGAGAATAAGGGTAAAGAGGTTACGGTAACTGCTGAAAACAGCAAAGGAGAGAATGTTGAGTTGAAAGGGGACTATGTTTTGGTTTCCATTGGTAGGAGACCTTACACGGATGGCCTAAATGCAGAAGCTGCTGGTGTCAAAGTCAATGAGCGAGGACAAGTTGAAGTAAATGATCATTTACAGACCTCCGTATCTCACATCTACGCTATCGGCGATGTTGTCAAGGGTGCTATGCTGGCACACAAAGCGGAAGAAGAAGGCGTTTTTGTGGCAGAAACCATTGCAGGGCAAAAGCCCCATATCAATTACCTGCTGATTCCTGGTGTGGTTTATACCTGGCCTGAGGTTGCCTCTGTGGGATACACGGAAGAGCAATTGAAAGAGCACGGTAAAAAATATAAATCTGGCAAATTTCCATTTATGGCTTCAGGTCGAGCAAGAGCTTCGATGGATACCGATGGACTTGTAAAAGTATTGGCAGATGCTGAGACTGATGAAATCCTAGGCGTACATATGATTGGTCCTCGTACAGCCGATATGATTGCAGAGGCGGTTGTAGCTATGGAATACCGTGCGTCAGCAGAAGATATTGCTCGAATGTCACACGCGCACCCTACCTATACAGAGGCATTCAAAGAAGCCTGTTTGGCAGCGACAGAGAATCGAGCGCTGCATATTTGATTGATGTACATAAGCTTAAGCCATCTTCCTCACGGGAGATGGCTTTTCTTTTTTTAGGAAAAATGGCTTTATTCACCCATGACTTATAAAGTAGCTTTTTTAGGAGCAGGAAATGTGGCTTGGCATTTGGCCCCTGCATTGGAAAATGCCGGTCATCAGGTGACCGAGGTATATTCACGATCCTTGTCAGGAGCAAAAAGGGTCACCGAAAGGCTGTATGCTGCGATACCCAAGGATGATTTGGACTTTTCAGAAAGCAAAGCGCAACTATTTATTTTGGCGGTAAAAGATGATGCTATTCCTGATGTAGCAGATGCGGTGATTTTGCCTGAGGAAAGTATCTTAGTGCATACTTCGGGAACGATGCCACTTGATATTTTAAACTACTCCTCAGCTACTTACACGGGTATTTTCTATCCTTTGCAGTCTTTTACGGCTGGTCAGAAAATGGACTTATCGGATGTTTCGATTTTGATTGAATCTGATGATCAGGAAATTGTTAAAATCCTGAGAAAAGTAGCAAAGTCCATCTCGCATAATATCTTTTTTGTTCGTTCTAAAGATCGAAAAGCAGTCCATATAGCAGCTGTTTTTGCCAGTAATTTCACCAATCACATGATCCGAATAGCCGAGGAAATCATGCGAAGACAGGGACTTGATTTTGAAATGATGAAGCCGCTGATTATTGAGTCCATTTCAAAAAGCCTGCAAATAGGAGCCAAGAAAGCACAAACGGGGCCTGCTATTCGGGAAGACTATGAGACACTGGAGGAGCATCACCGTTTTTTGAATTATAATCCCGAAATAGCAGAAATCTACCGTTTGATCTCTCAGGACATCATAGATTCTTAGCCATCCCAGCTACCAAACTTTCCACGCTGATAGTCTCGATAGGCTTCCCGGATTTCATCTTCGGTATTCATCACGAAAGGTCCTTGAGCTACCACAGGCTCGTTGAATGGCAAGGCATGTCCCAAAATGACAACGGAATCTTCTGATGCTTCGACCTTCAAGACTTCTCCCTGATTAGCAAACTCGACTAGGTGTCTAAATGGGACTTCTTCTCCATTAACTCTGATTTTTCCTCTGACGATGTAGAAAAAGATATTTTCATTCTCTGGGATGTTTTTTTCAAAAGAGCCCCCCTTTTTTAAATAAATCGTACTCATTGAGATCGGAAAATTTCCCTCAAAAGCGCCCTTTACACCATTCCACTCGCCAAAAAGCTGTTGGACAGTTACGTTTCCTTCATTCAGATCGAAAGACGGAATCTCTTCTTTTTGAAGACCAACGTATTTTGGGGAAAGCATTTTCTTACTGGCAGGCAGATTCAGCCAAAGTTGGAGTATCTCCAAATCACCGCCATTTTTCTTGAACTCAGAGCTGGATACTTCTGCGTGAATCAACCCCTTTCCTGCTGTCATGTATTGGACTCCGCCTGCTTCAATCACTGATTCATGTCCTGATGAATCCTTATGCATGATATCTCCTTCTAGGATGAAGGTGACTGTCTCCATTCCACGATGAGGATGTGGACCGAAAGGCAAGCCATGGTTATTTTGAGGATACTTTTGAAATCCATGATGGTTGAGAAATAAAAAAGGATCAATCATGTCTAAACTTCTTGTGGGCATGGGGCTATAGGTGATCAGATCTGCAATAGGGCGATATTCAGAACCGTGAACTTTCTTGATCTTTCGTAAATCCATTTTAAAATCTTATTTAATGTATATACATGTAATTAAAAAACCTTGTAAAAGGTTCAGGGAACTTGGGCTTCTTATTGGAGTTTTTTATCCAGCTCTAGAATCGTATGAAGCAAAACATTTGCTCCATTTGCGATATCCTCTTTGCTGGAGAATTCTTGCGGTGAATGGCTAATACCATCTTTGCTGGGGATAAAAATCATACCCATCGGAGCAATTTTTGCCATTTCCTGAGCATCATGTCCAGCTCCACTGGGAAGACTTAATGTAGATAATCCGAGCATTTCAGCCTTTTCCTGAATGATCTGTCTAATCTTGGGATCAGCGAGGGCCGGGTCTGAAGCAACTTCAATATGATTGATCGAAACTGAGGTATTAAATTCCTTTGCAATGGTCTTTGCTTTTTCTTCTAATTGTCGATAGATGGACCAAATTTTTTCCGAAGAGAGGTCTCGAATTTCCAAGTTTAAGGTAACCTCAGACGGGATGACATTTCCTGCACCTGGCTTGGCCTCGATCTTTCCTACTGTACCTACCTGTCTTCCCGGGATTGATCGAACTGTTTCATTCACAGCAAGGATAAACTTAGCAGCTGGAAGCATAGGGTCTTGACGAAGATCCATCGGTGTAGTACCTGCATGGTTGGCAAATCCTTTAAAGGTGAATTCCCACCACTGAATAGCTACTATTCCTTCCACCACTCCGATATCTATTTTTTCATTGAATAGGTTGGCCCCTTGCTCTATATGTAGCTCTAGAAATGCGGCTAGGTCTCCAGGTTTTCTTTTTAATTCAGGAATTCTATCCGGATTCCCTCCTAACTTTTTGATGCCTTCATAGTGCGTGATTCCCGCATTACTGACCACTTGAAGAGCCTCTTTACTTAAACTGCCAACCAAAGCGCGACTTCCTATCACTCCTCCTTCTTCATTGGCGAAAATAATCACTTCAAGTGGGTGATCAGTTACAATCTTATTTTCGGTGAGAGATTGAACGACTTCAATGGCACTCAGTGAACCAACAGGCCCGTCATAGTCCCCACCATTTGGGACTTCATCGATATGAGAACCGAAGGCTATGGGTTTTAATCCAGGGTTCTTTCCAGCCTTCTTTCCGATGATATTTCCTGCAAAGTCAATGCTTACCTCCAAACCGGCCTTTTTCATCAAATCAATGATATAAGCCCTTCCTTTTACATCGTAATCAGAATAAGCGACCCGGTCGGAACCTCCAAATTCATTTTTGCCAAAAGTAGCTAGCTGCATTAGCGTAGAATCGAGTCGGTTTGAATTGACTCGAATATCTTGGCCAAAGATGGGGTTGAAAACTAAGGTAAAAATGATAGAAAGGGTGGTGAATCTAAGGTTCATAGGTTTATTTCAGTCCTGTCGATGTCATGTGAAATATTTTTCTGAAAATAAAAAAGTCCTTCCCAAAAAAGGAAGGACTCTGGAATTATTTGAGCCAGGCGAGTCGAACTTCATCTGGTGCTTTCATCCGGTCAGCGAGACGCATATATCGATCGGCCAAGTTTGAAAGGTAATCCTGAGCTTTGGCGGCCACATCATTCAATCCTGTCAGCGCTTCCACCTTCCAATGGTCAACTAGGTGCTGAATAATTCGGGCATAGTCCCAACCTGTGTAGATTCCTACTTTTTGGGTGATTTCTGAGAAGTCTTTGTACAAAGATGGTCTACTACCACCTTCTCCCATCAATACAGCAGGCATCACGATTTGCTTTCGCATCATTTTTTCAAATGCGACAATTGCTCCGCTTGGATCAATTTCGAAGATTTTGTTCATGAAAGTCTTATAAGCCTTTTCATGTCTTGCTTCATCACCAGCGATGGTTTTACAGATTCTTGAAAGCACATGATCTCCAGCCTTATCTGCCAATTTACCGGTATTGACGTGGGATATTTTTGTAGCTCTCTCCTGAAAAGAAGTATATATCATGGCCTGATATGGATCGGATTCGGACTTAGGATCAAACCCATTTGCTAAGAGTCTGTGAATGGTTCGTTCTACCGCGCCCATATCTACTCTTCCTGTGAGGTAAAGATATTTGTTGAGCAGGTCTCCATGACGATTCTCTTCTGCAGTCCAGGATTTGGACCAACGAACCCAACCTGATGGCGAAAGCAAAGATCGCTCATCGTTTATACCTTCCAAAAGGTTAAAGTATGTCTGGTAGGAAGGCAAGGCTTCCTCTGTAATCATATTTCCAACTAAAGAAGTCAATACAGTATCTGGGATGCCCTCTGCTCTTTTTTGAAGCAATTTTACCTCTTCGAAGACTTCTGGGTTTTGAAAATCGGGTAGGAAATCTGAAGGTTGCCAGCACTTATCAGGATCTACCAGGATATTGTCTACGGCGTCCCCCACGATATCGTCCAACTGGGAGATAACCTCCATGTTCTTTTCCAGCTCGTAATTGATGTTTTCTGATTTTTTCATTTCCTAATAGGTTCTGAATTGATTTATATCAAAAATAAAGGTACGGACAATTTCCTCAGGAATTAAATTTATTGAAGTAAAGGACAAATTTCAGGCTGAATGGCTGCGGATAGATTCAAGCAAAATGATGTTTTCTTAAAGCTTGGTCTATCGATTCATATTTCAATTTTGAGAAGTGTTTTTCAGCATTTCATTATTTTAGAAAAAAAACCACGATATGTTAAAAATTTTGGTTGTTGGTAGTAGTAATACTGACCTGGTTCTTCGCTCTACAAAACTTCCTAAGCCAGGTGAGACTGTCACCGGGGGTGAATTTTTTCAATTTCAAGGAGGAAAAGGAGCCAATCAGGCTGTGGCTGCCGCAAAACTTGGTGGACAGGTGTCCTTTTTGGCTAAAATAGGTGATGATGCCTTTGGTAAGCAAGCATTGGCCGAATATCAAAACTACGGATTAGATACCAAGCACGTATTTATCGATTCAACTGCTGCTACCGGAGTGGCACTTATTCTAGTGGATGAAAATGGTGAAAATTCTATCTCAGTTGCTTCCGGTGCGAATGCGAATTTACTGCCAGAAGAAATCTTGTCAGCGGAGGAGTTAATTCGGTCTTCTGACTTGATTTTAGCCCAATTGGAAACACCACTAAGCACCATTGAGGTGCTTTCAGATCTGGCTTTCAGGCATCAAAAAAAGATGATTCTCAATCCTGCACCGGTGACTGATTTACCTCAAAAACTACTTCAAAAGCTCTATTTCATCACGCCCAATGAGCATGAAGCTAGTTATCTGACGGGTGAAAAAGTTGATTCAATAGACACAGCAAAGCGTTCAGCAGAAATTCTAACTGGCCAAGGAGTAAAAAATGTATTGATTACCCTCGGTGCTCTGGGGTCCTATTATTTGGGAGAAAAAGGGCAGTTTCATACGCCTGCTCCTGTAGTAAAAGCCATCGATACCACTGCTGCCGGGGACACATTTAATGGCGCCTTTGTGGTGGCTTTGGCTGAAGGAAAAGCTTTTGATGAGGCTATTAAGTTTGCCTCTCAGGCCGCAGCTATCTCAGTGACCCGGATGGGGGCGCAAGTGTCGCAGCCGTTCCGAAAAGAAGTTTCAATTTAAAAATCTAAAACCCAAGCTATGTTTTTTCCCGAATCCTATCTCCTGGCAGTATTCTTTTGCTTTATCACCATGCTTTGCTGGGGCTCCTGGGCCAACACCCAGAAACTTGCGTCTAAATCATGGTCCTTTCCGCTGTTTTATTGGGATTATGCGATAGGAATTGTATTGGCCTCACTCATTTTAGGACTGACTATGGGATCAATGGGCTCGGAGGGAAGACCGTTTTTTGAAGACTTATCTCAGGCGAGCTCAAGTTCCATAGGCTCAGCGATTTTGGGCGGTATTATATTCAATCTTGCAAACCTCCTCGTCGTTGCGGCAATTGACATTGCAGGTATGGCTGTAGCTTTTCCCGTGGGAATTGGGATTGCTCTAGTTTTGGGAGTGTTGATCAATTACTTGGCAGATCCGCTAGGTAATCCCGTGCTCCTATTCATTGGCGTATTTCTGGTGGTTTTGGCGATAATTTTGGATGCCTTGGCCTATCGTCAGGTGACGGCAAGCCAAAATAAGACTCCGATCAAAGGCATCTTGCTGGCCTTGGCTGGCGGTATTTTGATGGGTTTTTTCTATCGCTTTGTAGCAGCATCCATTTCCACGGACTTTAGCAATCCTGCTGAAGGCTTAATGACTCCTTATTCGGCGGTATTTATCTTCTCCTTGGGTGTTTTGGGCTCCAATTTTCTCTGGAATTCATTTTTCATGTATAAACCTATCCAAGGAAAGCCCGTCTCTTATTCAGATTACTTTCGCTTAGGTAATTTAAAGCTTCATAGCATTGGATGGCTTGGCGGGCTCATTTGGTGTCTAGGGATGGTATTGAATGTGATTTCCGGGGAAAAAGCAGGCTTTGCCATATCCTATGGACTAGGTCAAGGTGCTACCATGGTGGCAGCTGCTTGGGGAGTTTTTATTTGGAAAGAATTCAAAGATGCTCCCAAAAGTACCATCCCCCAATTGATCATGATGTTTGTGTTTTTCCTGATGGGTTTGGGCTTGATTATTCTCAGTCGCTTGATTTAAAAAAAATCGGATCAATTGATAAGACAAGCCTATCAATTGATCCGATCTGATTTGGATCAAAATTGGTTTGATCAATAATCTAATTTGTATGCGACCACCTTATTTTTGAAGAAAGTAGGGACATAAACCACCATTTCGGAAGGATTGTATCCAATGTCAGCTGTATTGGATTCTTCAGCTTTGGTATCTAGCATTTTGGTTTGATCTTCGGCAGAAGCAAACCAGATTTCTCCTTGCCATCTGGACGCTACAAAGTTGCCATCACCTAAAATCACCAATCCATCACCACCGGTTACAGCCGAATTGACGATTTCGACTGATCCATCAGCATTCCACTTTTTCAGACCTGATGCATCCAGCCCATAGATTGTACCATCAGCACTTACAGCTATACCATTGATTGAATCATGTCCTTCGGAAATTGTGCTGATCTCCCCATTCTGATAGCTATGGACTTTGCCTGTATTCATGTCAGTGAAATACACGACGCCATTGTGAGAGGCTACATCATTGAGGAATTCAGCTCCTTCTACGGCCCATTTGTTCGTGATTTCTCCTGACTCTAAGTTGATTTCCACCAATTCATCGATATCAGTTACATACAGATTTCCATTGGCAATCGCCATTCCCTTTGGAGCGTTCAATCCACTAACCCAAGTTTGCTCTACAATACTTCCATCCATGCCAAGGATCGAAATGGTGCCGTTTCCATCTTTTTCCTGTGGGTTTTGTCCGAAAATATTGGAGGTGTAAATTTTACCTGAGGAGGGATTATAGAGGACAGATTCCACAGTTTCAAGGCTAGCCTCTGATTCCCAAAGCATCGTTAAGCTTGGTGTTTTCGCCTCTTCTTCTACCATGGTCTCTTCAGTTTCGGTAGTTTTTTGTGGGGAGCATTGAGCAAAAAGCATGGTTGCTCCGATTCCATAAATTGCTGTTTTTAAATAAGTTTTCATGGTTAGTTGTTTTTAATTAAAGTCCAATTATTCAAATCAAATGATGAAGGAGCTGAGGCCTCTAGTCTTTTCTGAATTTTATCCAAATACATCGTATTGTATCGAAGTCGTGTAATGTAATTGGGTAAATCAGGATCTCCATTCCAGCAGTGCTCGGCGCGATCACCATAGGCAACTTCACCTCCATAGTAAGGGTTTTCGGTATTCTCCAGAAAATCCTCTGTTAAGTACACGGCGTTGTTTAAGTAGTAATTGTCCATATCTCCGCAGTAAATATGCACCTTGCCTTCGAGTTTGGGACCTAAAGTACTCCAGTCCCGCTCCATGATATGGCGAAGATCGTAATTTTCCTTCCAATATTCGGCCACCTCTGGATCGATATCACCTGAGTATCTGTCCCAAATTGGCTTTGGATACCCATCTTCTCCAACGGGGGAAAAAACTGCCTGCCAGATGTCAAATTGATCGCCAGAACGGCTCTTCGTTCCGCCTAGAGCCAATTCCCGGTGATTCATGTCTATAAGCATAGCGTCTACATGGCCCAGATAGTTCCGATGACCGGGACGAAGGGTTTTTCTGAAATGTCCATCTTGGTAATAGGCATTTTCATCCTCATAGATATTTACAGAGGTGTAGGCCCTAAAATCAATCGGGTCAGGACAAGCCGCAAAACAGCCATTGTATTCGTCTGGATATTTCACCTGAACAGCCAGCGCTTCCCATCCTCCCGTAGATCCACCGTAAAGAAATCTTGCCCAACCTTCTCCGATACCTCTGAATTGCTCCTCGATATGCGGAATTAGTTCATAGGTAATGGCATCACCATAAGGCCCCAGATTTTCGGAGTTTACAGCATAGCTATCATCATAGTAAGGATTGGCATGTTGGATCTCTATTACGATGTAGCGCTTAAAATCCGGTGAAATCCATTGCTGATAGAAATCATAAGCTTCCTGCTGCTGCATTTTTTCATAGCCATAGATCCCAAATCGTGCACTGTAATCATCCTCTCCCAGCTCTGGGTCAGGTGGAATCGTACGAAAGCCACCAAAATCTGAAGGAAAATGTCCATGAAATACCATCAAGGGATAGTAATGATTGGGGTTTTCATCAAAGCCCTCCGGAAGTAATACGTGTGCCCCCAGATACATATCCCTTCCCCAAAACTCAGAGAGCAAATCGCTTTTGATTTTGATGTGCTTGATGTATTCAGTGTCCTCAGGTTCGCTTACAGAGGGGATGATTTGATCGATGACCAATTCTAGGCTGGAATTGCCGCTCCAATTGATTTTTTTGGGGGTCGAATAAATGTTTTTCGGGGCTCGTGCCCATTGTCTTCCTTCTCCTTGATCCATGGGTAATTTGACAGTGTGGCCGTCTGATCTGACGAAGGTTTCATGCTTTTGAATAAAGGCCTGAACGGTGTATTCTCCCTCCGGTATTTCTGAAAGCGATTCGATTGGATACCCAAAACTCTCCGTGTCCAAATCTATACTTTCACCTGACTGATAATTTTCAAAATCCATCCCAAAAACCTGATTGGTTCTGACATTATCGCTGATACCAAATCGAGGCTCGGCATCATGATTGGTAGAAAAAATCAACAAAAGACGTCCGTCTTTCACGTCCTCCTGAAGCTCTAGTGCAATGGAGACTGATATGTTTGAATTACTGGGTGATTGGCAGGAGGCGAGAAGGAAAATGCCCAAAATCACCAAGAGAAGATTTTTCATAGACGCTGCATTTAATGTGATGGAATTTACGCAAAATCAATTGTTTATTTGGCGAAGGGATAAAATTTAAACCATCAATAGACATTTCTTCGGTGTAATCCACCATTTGTGGATATTTTGGCTATTTGTGTCAGAAAGCTAGTATCTTACCATCATAGAAAAACCACGTTATGAACAAATATTTAAGCCTTATTGCTGCAGCAGGACTTCTGTTCTCTTGCGAGCCAAAAAATTCCGAAATAGACTACACGCAACTTTCTGATGCTGAACGCCTGGAACTGGCGCAGGAGATCGCTCAATCTACCATCATGGTCGATGGACATGTGGATCTTCCTTATCGAATGAAAGTAGGAGGTTTTACCCTTCAGCGAGAAATTTTGGACGTATCTGTTCGAACTCCTGATGGAAACTTTGACTATCCTCGCTCCAAGGAGGGCGGTTTGGATGCCCCATTCATGTCAATTTATATTCCGGCAGGAAATCAGGCTATTCCGGGAGCTTCCAAAGCACTTGCTGATTCCTTGATTTTGATGACCGAGCGTTTGGCAAATACTTTTCCGGAGAAGTTTGCGATGGCCTACAGTCCGGCTGATGTTGAGGCTAATTTTGAAAAAGGATTGATCTCCCTACCCATGGGGATGGAAAATGGTTCAGGTCTTGAGGATGACTTGGCCAACGTGGAATACTTTCACAAAAGAGGAATTCGCTACATCACTTTGACTCATGGGAAGGATAATCTGATCGGTGATGCCAGCTATGATACTACCGGGACGCATGGAGGTTTGAGCGAATATGGAGAAAAGGTAGTTGCTGAAATGAACCGTGTGGGAATTATGGTTGACTTGAGCCATGTTTCTGATAATACCTTCCGGGATGCATTGGCGATTACAAAAGTTCCAGTAATTGCTTCGCATTCTTCAGCTAGAAAATTCACTCCCGGTTTTGAGCGGAACATGAGTGATGAATTGATCACGGCCATGGCAGAAAATGGAGGAGTGATGATGATCAATTTTGGAGGAACATTCATTGATTCTGCCTATGCCGCAGGTTCGTCCAAGGTTCGGGAGCACTTAGTGAATTACATGGTGGACAATGGTCTCAGTCGAAGCGATTCGGCATTTAGAGCTTATGCGGCAGAATATTCTGCAGCCAATAACCCATTCCCAACCGTACAGCGGGTGGCCGATCATATCGATCATGTGGTGAGTTTAGTAGGGATCGATCATGTAGGCTTTGGGTCGGATTTTGATGGGGTAGGGGATTCTTTACCTACTGGCTTGAAAGATGTTTCCATGTTCCCCAATCTAATTGCTGAACTTTTGAAAAGAGGGTATTCCAAAGAGGATATTGAAAAGATTTGCTATAAAAATATTTTCCGTGTCTGGAAGGCGGTAGAGGATTATGCCGCTAGTCAAGGCTAGAAATGGATTTTAAAAAGGAAGCTGAACCAATTAAAATCGTTTTTACGCTGAGCTGAATTTATTTTTGAAATAAGTTTAGGCCAAGGTCAAGCTGAATTTAAACATGAAACTTCTGTTCGATTCTGATCAGAAGTTTTTTTGTGCCCAGATTTTGGAAAACTTCTTCAATCAGAAATGATTTTTCAGATTTAATTGCGTAATTCAAAATAAAAAAATTCTATTTTAAAGATTTGCGTATGAAACGATCTCTTTTAATTCTAGCCACAATCCTGACATATTTTACAGCTCATGCTCAGGAAGAAAGCAGTATTTTCAAACAAGGCGTAAAGGGCTGCTACTCGGATTATTATATCGAGTTTTACAATCGTGGTGCAGAGTTACCCACTGACGGGGAGTATGAAGTAGTGATTTCGGTAATTATGGACGGTCAAAGTGATTGCTATTTAGGCAAAGCCACCATCCAAAATGGTCAGTTGTCAAACCCTGTTTATATCCAAAAAACAGACGGATCTTATCAGCCGATGAGCCGGATGTTTAAAGCTTTGGATCCGGAGTGGGAGGCTGCAAGGGATGAAGCTTCTATCAGACAAGTTTCAGACGGCATGTCTACTCTTTTTTACACGGTTGATAGGCACTGGATTCGCTTATTTTTTCCTTCTTTGATTGCAGGCCAATCCATGGCAAATAAAAAAGCTCCGCCTGCCAAAGAAATGCTCAAGTCTAATAATTGATCTGAAATTCTCTTAAATCATTTTGTCCCCCCTGTTCATTTGATCAGGGGGTATTTTTATGCCAAAATTTCATATTTTGATCTTAAAAAAGCTCTATTTCAGACATTTTGACCGAAAAAATGAATTGGAGATGGATTTGCTAATAGGTGATTGTAATCAAAAATAAAGGAACTAAACCACTAGCGATACATGGATTTCAAACAATTTACAATTAAATCTCAGGAGGCGATTCAGAAGGCAGTTGAGTTGGCAATGAGCATGGGGCAGCCCACCATTGAGCCAGCACACTTGCTAAAAGGAATCTTCTCAGAGGACGAAAATGTCACCGATTTTGTCTTAAAAAAACTCGGTGCTAATAAGCAACAACTAACCCAAAAGCTTGAGGAGCAGTTGGGCAAACTTCCCAAAGTCAGCGGAGCCAATCAGCAGCCCTATTTATCCGGTGCTGCCAATCAGGCTTTAACTAAAGCAAAGGACTACCTGAAGACCTTTGGAGATGAATATGTCGCCATTGAGCATTTGCTCTTGGGGATTTTGGCGGGAAGCGATGCAACCGCACAACTACTGAAAGATCAGGGTATGGCTGAAAAGCCACTGATCGAAGCTATCAAGGAACTAAGAAAAGGAAATAAAGTGACTGATCCCAACGCAGAAAGCAAGTACAGGGCTTTGGAGAAATACTCCAAAAACCTGAACGAATTGGCCAAAAAGGGTAAAATCGACCCAGTAATTGGCCGTGATGAAGAAATCAGGCGAGTGTTGCAGATTTTGGCCCGACGAACCAAAAACAACCCCATCCTACTCGGTGAGCCGGGTGTGGGTAAGACGGCTATTGTCGAAGGACTCGCGCAGCGAATCGTCTCCGGTGATGTACCGGAAAATCTGAAAAGTAAAACCTTGATCTCACTGGATATGGGTTTGCTAGTCGCAGGCGCCAAGTACAAGGGAGAATTTGAGGAGCGACTTAAGGCCGTGATCAAAGAGGTGACGGACTCGGATGGAGAGATCATTCTCTTTATCGATGAGATTCACACCTTGATCGGAGCCGGAGGCGGAGGGGAAGGAGCTATGGATGCTGCCAACTTGCTCAAGCCAGCTTTGGCTCGTGGCGAACTCCATGCTATCGGAGCCACTACCTTGAAGGAGTATCAAAAATACATTGAGAAGGATAAAGCACTGGAGCGTCGATTCCAGGCTGTGATCGTAGATGAACCGGATGCAGCCGATGCGATTTCCATCCTTCGAGGAATCAAGGATAAGTACGAGCTTCACCATGGTGTACGGATCAAGGATGATGCTGTCATTGCTGCGGTGGAATTGTCGCAACGCTATATTTCTGATCGATTCTTGCCCGATAAGGCTATCGATTTGATGGATGAGTCTGCCGCCAAACTTCGAATGGAAATTGACTCCTTGCCTCAGGAATTGGATGAGCTGAACCGTCGAATCATGCAATTGGAAATCGAGCGCGAAGCAATCCGAAGAGAAAAGAACAAGGATAAAGAGGCTCTTTTGAGCAAAGAAATCGCTGAGCTTTCCGAGAAGCGGCAGTCTGTAAAGGCCAAGTGGGAAAGCGAGAAAGCGGTAATCATGGGTATTCAGCGTGAAAAAGAGAATATCGATAAGTTCAAGCTGGAAGCAGAGCAAGCCGAGCGGGCTGGAGATTTTGGAAAAGTTGCCGAAATCCGATACGGTAAAATTGGAGAAGCCGAGAAAAAGCTTGAATCCTTCAAAACCCAATTAGCCGAAATGCAGGCAGGGTCTCCACTTTTGAAAGAGGAAGTTGATCAAGAAGATATTGCCTCAGTCGTTTCCAAATGGACCGGAATACCGGTTTCAAAGATGATCCAATCCGAGCGGGAGAAATTACTGCATTTGGAGGATGAATTGGGCAGACGAGTGGCAGGTCAGAAAGAAGCAATTGCAGCGCTTTCCGATGCCGTACGTAGAAGTCGAGCAGGTTTGCAAGACCCGAAGCGTCCGATTGGTAGCTTTATCTTTATGGGTACAACCGGCGTGGGTAAAACCGAATTGGCGAAAGCCTTAGCTGAATATCTCTTCAATGATGAGAACGCGATGGTTCGAATCGATATGTCCGAATATCAAGAGCGACATGCCGTGAGCCGATTAGTGGGAGCGCCTCCGGGATACGTGGGCTACGATGAGGGCGGTCAATTGACTGAAGCGGTGAGAAGAAAGCCATACTCAGTAATCTTACTTGACGAGATCGAAAAGGCCCATCCGGATGTCTTCAATATCCTTCTACAAGTATTGGATGATGGGAGATTGACGGACAATAAAGGCCGGATCGCTAATTTCAAGAATACGATTATCATTCTGACCACGAATATCGGTTCACATCTTATTCAGGAGCGATTCGCATCCATGGAGGATTGGAATAAGGAAGAGGTTTTGGAAAAAACCAAATCGGAAGTATTTGACCTGCTCAAAAAGTCAGTACGACCAGAATTCCTAAACCGAATCGATGAAACGATCATGTTTGAGCCACTGAACAAGCAGATCATCCGAAAGATTGTCGATATCCAATGGAGAGAAATTCAAAACCGTCTGGCCGAGTCCCATATCGAGATTGAGGCTACGAAAGAAGTTTTGGATTACTTAGGCGAAGTCGGCTTTGATCCACAATTTGGTGCAAGACCGCTCAAGCGAACCATGCAGCGTTTGATCTTGAATGAGCTTTCCAAGCAGATTTTGGCAGGCTACATCAAGAATGATTCAGCAGTCTTGGTGGATTTGGATGCCGACAAGCAGGTTTACTTTAAGAATGTGGATGCTGCTGTCGACATGGAGTAAATCTAAAATACTGATCATATTTAACCCCCGGTCTTGAATAGAGGTCGGGGGTTCTTTTCACCCCCCAATCCAATCCAGATAATTCCCCGAATGAATCACTTCAAAGTGCGCTTGAGGATAGGCTTTTGACCAAGCAGTTGGGGCTTTTGGAGTTTTATTCAGGGAGTATTTGAATTCGTAGCTTCGTAATTGATCACCTTCTTCTTCCACCCAATCCAATTCTTGCTGATCGTATGTTCTCCAGAAGAAATTGTTGCAGTGCATTTGAGTATAGCTCTGGAATTTCAGGCGCTCAGCTGCCAAATAGTTTTCCCATAATTCTCCCACATCCATTCTTAGATTCAGACGATTGAAGTTCTGAATCAAGGCATTTCGTACGCCATTGTCATAAAAGTACCAACGGCTGTTTTTGACGATTTCTTTTCTCAAATTTTTGCTGAATCCGCCTATTCGGTATACCACAAAAACTTTGGATAGCATATCCAAGTATCGTTCTACCGTATTTTTGGACATGCTGAGTTGACGGCCCAGCTCTTCTAGTGAGACTTCTTTCCCCACTTGAAAGGCGATAAGTCTCAGCAAGGAATAAAGCTTTTCTGAGTTTCTGATTCCGTCCACCATCAAAATGTCCTTCAGTAGATAATCATTCATGATTTGGTAGAGATAATCCTGTTTATCTTTCCAGTCCGGATATTGACTTAGCTCCGGATAGCCTCCAAAAATTAGTCGCTCTTCACGCTTTTCCAACGTGGTCTTATAATCTTCCCGCTCCTTGAATTCCATTTGAGCTAAAGGAAAAAGGTAAAGGGTGTTTTTCCGTCCGACCAGTGGCTCACCCACTTGCTGATGAAGGTCAAAAGCTGAAGATCCCGTAGCGATCAAATGAATTCCTTCGATGGTATCTACGATTAGCTTTAGAGTCATCCCAATATCAGGTATATGTTGCGCCTCGTCGATGACAAGCAGTTTTTTACCTGCCAGCAATCGGGTATAATTTGCGACAGACCTTTCCTGAACCAATGCCGTGTCTGAGACGTCATCGCCGTTTAGGGTAAGTGTTTCTTCTGATTTCCATTGGGAAATATAGTCTCTGATAAAGGCAGTCTTACCCACTCTTCTTGGGCCGATCAGCATCAGCACCTTGTTGGGTCTTAGCTTTTTTTTAAAAACTTCCTGAATCGCTCTTGGATAAATTACCATTAAATATCTTATACCACTGAATATCAGTCTAAAATTGACTCATTCATTCAATAAATCCAAATTAAGTTGACGTAATTTATGTTAATTCCGTCAGTTATTTGACGCAATTAATGTTAATTCCGTCAGTCAGTTGATCTAATTCATGTAAATTCCGTCAGTTGTCTGCTTTTGAGAAAGCTAATTTTAGCTTTCTACTCTGATTTTTCTTAGCCTTTTGTAACTTACTGCTTACCACCAAACCCAATCAATCATGCGTTTAAAATTTTGCCCTCTTTTACTAGGGTTGCTTTTGCTTTTTTCACCCGAAAGCGCCTTTTCACAGAAATCCAAAAAGAAATCTGAGCCGGCTCAAGAAGCCACTTATGACACCGCCCTTTATAATGCCATGGAGTTTCGTCTCGTCGGACCTTTCCGTGGAGGTCGGGCTACGGCCGTGGCAGGAGTAGTTCAGGAACCCATGACTTTCTATCAAGGTTCGGTCGGGGGTGTCTGGAAGACCACCGATGCCGGTGAAAGCTGGTTTAATGTCTCCGATGGTTTTTTCGGAACTGCTTCTGTCGGTGCTATCACTGTAGCAGAGTCCGATCCTAATGTAGTCTATGTAGGAATGGGAGAAGCGCCTGTCAGAGGAGTGATGACATCTCATGGAGATGGAGTCTACAAATCAGTGGATGGAGGAAAAACCTGGAAGCACATAGGGCTTTCTGAGGTCCGACAGATTTCCAAGATTGTAGTTCATCCAACCAATCCGGATCTGGTTATCGTCGGCGGACAGGGAAGTCCCTACGGCGCGACCGATGCCCGGGGAATCTATCGCTCGGAAGACGGAGGGGAAACTTGGGAGAAAGTCCATTATGTGGATGAAAATTCCGGTGTTTCGGATCTGAGCATGGATATGACAAATCCACGAATGATCTATGCTGCCTATTGGGATCATCGAAGATTTCCCTGGAAGGTACAGAGTGGAGGCCCGGGTTCGGGAATCTACAAGTCCTCGGATATGGGAAAAACCTGGACCAAACTGACCGAAGGTCTTCCTAAAGGAGTGATGGGGAAAATCGGAATATCCGTTTCCCGTGCCAATAACAATATCGTCTGGGCTATCATCGAAGCCGAAGACGGGGGCTTGTATCGATCGGATGATGCCGGAAAAAGCTGGAAATTGGTCAATGAAGACCGACTGCTTCGCGCACGCTCTTGGTATTACATGCATATTTTGGCCCACCCGACAGAACCAGAAACGGTTTACATAATGAATGCGCCTTTGGTAGAGTCCAAAGATGGAGGTAAGACTTTTGTAAATTTGCAAACCCAACACGGAGACAATCACGCGCTCTGGATCAACCCTATGCATCCCCAATACATGGTTAATGCTAATGACGGGGGAGGAAACGTATCTATCGATGGCGGTAAAAATTGGTCCCGTCAGGATAATCAGCCTACCGCTCAATTCTATCGGGTAAATGTGGATCAGCAATTCCCTTATCGCATTTATGGAGGTCAGCAGGATAATTCGTCCGTATCCATTGCTTCCCGTGCAAATGGTTCAGGAATCGGCTGGGATGAGTTTTATCCGGTAGGAGGTTGCGAATCTGCATTTTCTGCTTTCGACCCGGAAAATCCCATTTATATCTATTCGGGTTGCTATCAGGGCATCATCACCGAGTGGAATGCTAAAACCAAGCAGGAAAAGGACGTGATGGCCTATCCTTACCAGGGCTTGGCTTCCAAGCCTGCCGAAGTCAAGTATCGCTTCAACTGGAATGCACCCATCATCGCTTCCAAGCATGATCCTTTGGTGATCTACCATGCTGGAAATGTGATTTTGAAGACGACCAATCGAGGATTAAGCTGGGAGGAAGTTTCTCCGGATCTGACCAAAAATGATCCAGCCCATTTGGATTATGGTGGAGGTCCGATTACCAATGAAGGTGCAGGTGGGGAAGTTTTCCACACGATTATGTATTTGGCAGAATCTCCACATACTCCGGATGTTTTGTATGCCGGTGCGGACGATGGTTTGCTTCATGTCACCAAAGATGGAGGGGAAAGTTGGTCCAATATCACTATCCCCAATACACCGGAAGGCATGGCCAATCAGATCGAGGTATCTCCTCATGACCCTGCGACGGTCTATGTGGCATTTACCAGTTACAAATACAATGACTTCACCCCGCATATTTTCAAATCGACCGATTACGGCGCCACTTGGACTCGTTTGGTCAGTGGAATAGCGGAGGAAGCTTTTGTAAGAGTGGTGCGGGAAGATCCTAACCAAAAGGACTTGCTGTATGCAGGTACCGAAACGGGTCTTTATGTCTCTTTCAATGGAGGCCAACAATGGGAAAAATTCCAGCAGAATTTGCCGGTAGTGCCCATCAATGACCTGATGATTCAGGACAATGATATGATCATTGCCACTTCCGGAAGGGCATTTTGGGTGATGGATGATTTGAATCCACTGTATGAGCTGAAAGCTGCCGCAGAGGCTGACTTCTACGTTTACGAGCCTGAGGCTGCGATTCGTGATTTTGCTTTCCGTGGAAATAATCCACAAGCAGGGCAGAATCCTTATCCCGGATTTTCAGTGATGTATTACCTAAAAGAAAATGTGGATTCGGTGCTTTTGGAAGCCGAATTTCAGGATATGAGTGGTAAAGTGCTTCGCAAATTCACGACCGATTCGGAAGCCAAAACCGGAAAAATCAAAAAGAAGGCGGGTATGAACCGACTGAATTGGGATTTGAGTTTGGATTCCTTTGAGTCAGTCAAAGGTGTGTTTTCTGGAATCGGTTCTTCGGCCCAGCGGGTCATTCCTGGTAAATACAGGTTGGTGATGCGCTACGGAGACCAGGAAATCAGCAAGGAAATAGAAGTAAAGCCCGACCCAAGATGGACGGCTACCGCAGCCCAATATCAAGAGCAGGATATTCAACTTACGAGTCTTCGGGAAGCTATTGTTTCAACCCGAAAAATGGCTGAAGACCTTCGAAGCCTTCGAGGTCAGATCAAGGATTTGTCAGAAAGAGTGGATGCTGAGAAATACGAGGCTTGGCATACTCAGGCCAAGGAAGTCATTTCCGCTATCGATGAAGCCGAGTCAGAATTGATTCAGACCAAGCAGAAGACCTTCCAGGATGTGATCAACTTCCCGAATAAACTGGATGCCGACCTTTTGCATATCTATGGAGCAATCAATGAAAGTGAACCTCCGATCACCGAGGGCCAAAAGCAACGAGCACAAGATCTTTTGGGAGTTTATGAAAAAGTCAAAGGGCAAGTCGAAGGGGTAATGGCTTCTACCCAAGCCTTAGAAAAGTCCATGATCGATCAAAAGATTCCGATTTTGGTTCCGAAGAAGGATTAAATTGATATTATTCACCAGCTACTCTGCTTCTGAAGAAGGAGAGTAGCAAGATTTGCCGAAATAATGACTGATGAAATTGTCCTGCGAAAGTTGGGCTTAGTGACGGGAAATCAGTTTTTTCAAAAAAATTAGGAAAAAAAGTTAAGAAAAACCTGGAAATATGGGGGGGCATTTAGTAGATTTAAAATGTAGTTCAAATCAGGCGCCGGAATTGGACTTTCTTTCTCTAGGATTTTCTGACCCTGACTATGAGGAAGATGTGAATTAGGGTCTATCACATAATTCTAAATCAAGATGAAAAAGTTAATTCTTATGTTCTTTGCACTGGTGTTTTCTATAAGTGCTTCCTTTGGGTATAGGAACTTCTATGCAGTACAGGTTAATGAGGTGGTTCTAATGTGGTGCGATGACAATGGAGGAACTTGTCTTCCAACTGTTACAATTGGCGATTACGATGTCGCCGAACCGTAATCAATGATTTGAAGCACTAATTCTGAATTTTCAGTTATTTGAAAGATTGGGAATTATTGAGTCAATATTTCTCAATGATTCCCCAATTTCTTGTTTTTTGTCATGGGAAAATACTACTTATTTTATTTTATGCCATTTTGTTGGGTTTTTGGATGTTCAACTTCAATACAAAAATATTCTAAATTAGAATTAGTATCGAAACGAATGTTGGTAATACCATTGGACGAGAATACCTCTACAGTTTGGGGTACCCTGCAGTATTTGGATTTGGGTACAGATGAATATCTGGTATTTCATGATCTAATCAAATCTCAAAATAAAATAATACATTTTTCTCATCTTAATGATGCTGAAAAAACTTTTCAAGTTAACGTTTCAATTGAGGGCCCAAATGGTGTGGGTCACTTGGATGGAGTGCATGTAAAGAATTTAGATAGCATTTATGTTTTAAACAGGTTTGCGTACAGACTTTATCAAATCGATAAGGTTGGTGAGGTTAAAAATATATATTCACTTTTAGATGAGAAGAAAAAGTCTTCTCAAGAGTTAACTTATCTGCCCGGGAGTTTACCTACTTACCCAATTGTTGATTTTGGAAAAAAGTTGTTTTTGCCAGCAAGACCCGATGTGAATCCACTTGAAAATTATAACTACAAACACTTTAATACAGGAATTGTTTTAAACTTAGAGAATGGAAATTTTGGCTATCACCTTAATTATCCTAAATCCTATCATGATAGTGGCTTTTGGGGAATGCAACTTGAAATGGCTTCTACTGTTGTGAATTTTAAAGATTCAACAATTATTCAATCCTTTCCAATAGAAGACGGACTAATGGTTTATGATTTTGATCTAAACTTAATAGATAATCCTTCGCTTTTTTCAGAATATTATGAGGGTAAGTTTAATTCACTTAACGAACCCTCCTTAGAGCCAGAAATCTATTATCCACATATCTATTCTAATCCTTCGAATAAATCTATTCTTTTTGACCCTTATCGAGATTTGTATTATCGTGTTTATAATGGACCCTATCCCGAAACCACCATTGAAAATATGGCTCGATCCAACTTTATGACTTGGGATGAGAAAAATGAATACCCTAAACGAATGATCATGGTATTTGATCGAAATTTCAAAGAAATAGGAATTTTAGAGTTAGACAAGGAGAGATACTTTGTGGATTTTATTCGTGTAGTCAAAGAGGGACTTCTTGTCCCAGTTCAATCTGACGATGAAGACAAAAATGTTTTTGAAATCTTCGAGGTTAAGTATTAAGGCTTTACTTTTTGTGGTCTTATGGACAGGTTTCGCTTGTGGTATTAGTCTGAAGAATGAACTGATCTATATGCCTATCAGCCCTCAGGAAGTTTTTGCTTCCAGTGTATCGGATTGGGATAGCCTTGAGTTACTCGTTCCTCAAGTGGGATGCAGTAGCTGCATTAATCTCTTGATAAATGAGTATCAAGAGCAAAAAATCCAAACCAGACTTAGTATGATAGGAGTCAGCAGGGAAAGAGACTTGCGTCTTAATTATGGAGAGGAATTTATTAGTAATCCTAGAGTTCAGGTACATACAGAAATCAAACATCGCCCTGTTGCAAGTGATTGTTTTGAGAGGCCTGCACTCCTGCTATCCAAAGCTGATACAGTATTTTATCTCTGTTTTAAAACAGATGAGGTTCAGGACGTGATTTCCTTTTTGGCGAAAAATGAATGAAATGACACATACCGTTTTTCGTGATTTTTTCCTCATTTCGCTTTTGGTAGTGATGATGGTTTCTTGCTCGCATTCAAGCACATCTGAACCAGCTGAAGTGTATCTTTTGAATCAGTTAGATGTTGCACCTGACTTTGAGGGAGGATACAATCAATTCATCCGCTACCTTTCTGAATCAATAAAAAATGCTCCTGAGGGTACTTTTGACCAATTAGAAGAGAAAATCTTTATCGATTTTGTAATTGATAAAGAAGGCAAAGTAAGGCAGATATCCATCAAAACGCCAATTCCACTTCGAGCCGCGAGGGAATTGAAATCCATTTTGGAAAATTCTCCGGTATGGACTCCCGGTCAGCTAAACGGACAACCCGTAGCTTCCTTTCAAACCCTACCTATAAAATTCTAAGTCAATGAACCAAGAGTATCTTCGAAATCATTTAGGTTTAGAGTTTGAGGAAAAAGAGCCAATTTATAAATCTGACTCTAAACTGATTCTTGTAGGCAAAAGTCAACATGTAGGCGACCGTCCTGTCGCCTTGAAGTTTTCAAAAATCAGCCTAGATTTAGTTGAGTTTTATATAAAGAATTTTTCAGAAGTCTCGAAATTGAAATCCCATCCCAGTATTCTGACTCATTATGAAATCTTTAAGTTAGAAAATCCTGAAATAGACTATAACATAGTGGAAGTATTGGAGCTTGTCCAGACAGTTCAGCCTTCCGGAGTTTTCCAATCGGGTTTATCACAGAATCATTTGAAAAAGATGATCATACGATTACTAGAAGGATTCTCGTTTCTTCATGCGAATCATCTTCTTCACCGGGATATCAAGCCAGACAATTTGTTGATCTATCTCGAAAAAGGAAACTATTATTTTAAAATAATTGATCTGGATTTCAAGGGTGATGTGCTGAATCAATTACTTGTAACTACACCGGAATTTCTAGCACCAGAGGTAAACTCCTTTTCAGATTATGATAGGAAGGCAGAGATTTGGGCGATAGGTCTAGTTCTTTACCTGATCTTTGGAGGAAAAATGCCCTTCCAAACCAGAAAAAATAATTTATCTATCGAAGAAGTTAAAACTGAAGTTTTGAAATGTGAATTTGATTTGACTGTGCTGCCTGTAGCTGTGAGAATTCCTGTTTCGCTTTGTCTAAAGAAGAACCCCAAAGACCGAATTGGGAGTATAAACCAGCTACTATTTATTATGGATCCTGTTTACTACCTAAAATCCAAAGTAAAAACGCTTTTCCGTTAATTTTTCAAGATTAAAGTCTTTTTTTTACTTCCAGTGTTCTGCTTCTCGAGAATCTGCGCAACCTTTCTACGAGATTTCCGGCTGTCCTGCTTCTCCAGAAGCAGGAATTCCTACTTAAAAGTTTTCTATCCTGCTTTCGGAAAAGCAGGATAGCTGTAATTAAAATAAGGCTTGGGTTTGTAATCCAAGCCTTAACTTTTTCCATCCTCACAAGTTTCTACATCATGCACGAACACTACTTCCAATGCCCTCATTGCTTTCAGGAGATTTCCATGTTGCTTGATCCCTCGGTTTCCAGGCAGGAGTACATTGAGGATTGCGAAGTTTGCTGCAATCCCATTGAGCTTCAGGTGGAGTTTGAAGAGGGAGAATTGGTTTATTTTGAAGCAAATTCCATTGAGCAATAATGCTTTTTCAGGAAACAGATACTTTGGAAGAAATCTGGCAGGCGGTCAAGCATGAGCTGCATCGTGGAGCCTTGGACATAAAACACCCTTTTCATTGGGTTAATTTGGGAACGGTTTCAGGCAAATTTCCTTCTGTACGAACAGTGGTTCTTCGGAAGGTCAATGAAGAGCTTAATTTCTTTGTCTACACCGATTACCGATCCGAGAAATGTTCGGATTTGAAGTCCAACCCGAATGCGACGCTTCATTTTTACCATCCCAAAAAGCAGGTTCAAATCCGGGTAAAAACTCAGGCTAAGCTTCATTTTCAGGATGATTTGGCTAAAGAAATCTGGAAAACAATTCCCTTCCACCGAAGGTCAGAGTATACCGGTTCCCAAGCTCCGGGAACACCCATTTCTAGCTCTCAGGAAGGATGGAACCAAGGAGATTTAGAAAATCACTTTTTCTGCGTTTTGGAATTTTCTCCTATGGAAATCGAGGTTTTACAGCTTCGAAGAGAAGGACATCTTCGGGTGATGTTTTCAAAGGAAAAGGATTGGAAAGGGGCTTGGTTGGTTCCTTGATTTTTGGGGTGATTTTACTTTCCGGAAAGTATTCTCATCAACTCATGAACTGAAATTGCAGGAATAGATGAGGATTTAAAATCTTTAAGATTTCGGGTTATGATATAATCCAAGTCTCCAATTTGCTCTGCAGTGCTGATTTGAACCGCATCTTCAAAGTCCTTGTGATTTGACTTGAGTGCAGTCAAAAAACCTTTGGCAGTTACATCAGTGATCGTAATCATTTCGGCTAATTCGAGTAAAGTGCCCCTTAACTTTTTGTCCTCAACAAACTTTTTCAAAACATAATGGGTATTGGCCAAAACGTGTGTGGAGGTGAAAAGCTCAATTTTTCCGCCTTCTGCAAGTTGAAAAAGAGCTATTGATTCCTGCGTAAATGGCGGCCGATTGGCCAAAAAGTCAATGATGATATTGGTGTCCAAAAAAAGCTTCATCTCAGGTGCTTTTCTTCTAAGCCTTTTCTCAACTCTTCCTCCCAATCAAAGTCAGTAGGAACTTCGATTTTCCCTGAAATACGTTTGATTTTCGCTGAAATTTGAGTGGATGAGGATTTCTCGGTCAGGTTTTCAAAAAAATCTTCCACCAGACTTGAAAGACTTTTACCGGTTTGGGAAGCATAGATTTTTGCTTTCTCAATGATGTCCTCGTCCAAAGAAAGTGTGAGCTTTTTATTCATACGTATAAAATTAATTCTTATACGTGAGATTTTCAAACTTAGTCCATTTTTTGATCAGACATTCCACCAATAGGTGAATTTCAGCACGATTGAGCGGTTTTTGGTGTAAAATGGTGCGGGTAGATAATTATCTGTGTACACGATAAATAAGTCCGAAGCCGGCTGAAATCTCCACTGGAAGCGGGTATTCAGGTTGATGTTTTTGATCTGCTCATTGTATTGTACAAAGGCCGTGAAAAAGAGCGTGTTGGTCATCGTCACATCTACCCTAGGGCCGACCAACCAGAAATTGGTCGTATTCCAGGGCTCAGGCAGCACGATCCGGTTGTAATTGGTGCTCATGGCTATGCTGACATAGGGCTGGAATCGATAGCCCAGCTCGGTGCTGATGTTGTACCGATCCCCATCAGCGTAGTATCCGCCCATTCGAGTGGAAAAGCTGTATGTGAATAGACTTTGAGGCTTGGAAGCATACTCGGTGCCCCAAGCTCTCCAAGTGTGAATGGTTCCTGCGGGCAGGGTTTCTCCCGAGAAATTGGTCGGGTCAAAGGGGCGTTGCAGCTTTACAAAATCATAACCGGCCCAAAGCATGAATGTACTTTGGCTTCTCCATTTCACATTGTACGCTGCATAAGTAGTATTGTCGGTTTGCTCGCCGGTAGTATTGAAAAAGAAGGTAGTTCCCACATCGGGTCCATGAGAAAGGATTTTTTCACTTTTGGGAAACCAGCGATAGCTTACAGTCGGGCTGATTTTATAAAAGCCGTTTCTGGGTACAAAGCCCACCTCAGCAGTGTAGTTTTCAGACACATACTCATGTTGCCAATTCCAGGTTAGGTTTCCTGAAGCATAGCGGAGATTGGCGGCATGGACAAAGCCTTCCTGTGTTCCATCCGGCCCAAAGCTTTTCAGAACCATGGCTTTTCCTGTCCAGAGGTTATTGGATGAAGCCAAATTGTATTCCAAACCTACATTTCGATTGAATTGACTGTAAATCGGATGCTCAGATTCGGGGTCCGGGTTGTAGTTCAGGGATTGCTTGTTGATCAGGATGCCGGTGATATTGGAGCGGGCACCGACCTGTCTTTGCAAAGCCAGCACGGTGAAGTTTTGGGAAGGAAGACCCTCTGAATCCACTGCTCCCGTTTGCATATTCATAGCCCCGATCCGCCAGTCCTTGTTGATCTTTCCACTGAGTCGGGCTCCAAACTGGATGGGCGCATTGAGACCGATTCTTCTGGAGAAAAAGGGCCGAATGGTGCTGTAGCCGAAGTTGGCGAAGAGGTCTCCGTTTTCCAGAAAAAACTGCCTTCGTTCGGGGAAAAAGAGCTCAAAACGATCCAGATTGGTCACTTGGCGATCGACTTCTACCTGAGAAAAGTCCGGGTTCACCGTCAAGTCCAGATTCAATGAAGAAGTCAAGGCAATCTTGGCATCCATTCCAAATTCTCTTCGATACTGGGTTTCTCCTTCCGATTCGAAATCTTTGGACACCCCTCCCAACAGGTAAGGGATCACGGAAACATTGGCTCCGGCTTCCGGAGGGGCCTCATCCCAAACCAAAACGCCTGTGTAAGCCAAAGAAGCTGAAGGAAACTGACGGGGTACGGGCGCCCAGCCTGACTTTTCGGTGGCTTTTAGATCCAGTCGGGAAAAGTTGATTCCCCATTCTTTGATACCCTTTTTATACCGGATGGACTTGAAAGGAATTGCCGCTTCAAAGATCCATTTGTCTTCGTAATTGCTGACTTTGGAGGTCCATTTGTTATCCCAACTGAGGTCGACCGATCCTCCGTTGAACATGATTCCATCCCATTGGGCTCCAGCAGCATTTGCCCCGAAGGTGAAGCCGTTGGTCTGATCATCAAATGGGTCCATGAATAGCAAGAAGTTGTCGTTTTTACCAAAAGAGAAATCTCTTCGAAGCGACTCGACCATGTAAGGTCCCTCCAACAGATGATGATTGACCACGATGAGATATAGATTTTGATCATCGTAAGTCATCCGGACGTCCGTCTGCACCTGTGCAAAGCTGGTATCCATCGGTGTGATCATAAAAAAGTCGGAGGCCACCTCAGCCTCTTCCCAAGCTTGCTCATCCATCACTCCGTCGATCAAAATCGGAGATGTAGCCCTCTTCATTTGAAGGCGGTAGGCATCATTGATTTTTTGAGCCTGAACGTGACTATTGCAAACTAGAGAAAGGAAGAGAAGTGAAGCGGTAAATCGGAGCATAGCATTTAACCTCCCAAAATTGAGAAAGGAAGGCTTGGATTTCAGTGACAGGAGTCGCAAAAGGGAGGGTTTTATGGATTGATTTGATAAGAAAAGGTCAGATTGATCTGGCGTCGGATAAACTGCGAGTCTCCTTCGGTGAAGAAGTTTTCTCCCTCGATGATGTAGCGGTTTCTTCGGGAATTGAAGATGTCATTGGCAGTCAGGATCAGCCTGCCCCGCTCCTGCATGATTTGCTTACTGGCAGAAAGGTCAATGAAAAAGATGCCTTTTCGTACTCCCTGAGCTGTTTTTTGACGGGCATCGTAATTTGCGCGCAGCTGCAGGTCCCAACCTCCATCCAAGGTGAATCTGGAAGTCTGCCGGGCAAGGAATGAAGTAGTCCTTGCCTCAAAGTCTGACTGAATATTACTTCCGTCAATATTGGCATGGAAGAAGTTCAGGTTCAAATCCAGCTTCCACCAGTCTTTGGGCCGGTAATCGGCACTGAATTCCAGGCCAAAGGATTTTTCCCCATTCAGATTGTAAGGCAAAGTGGTTGCAAAACCTTCCTCATTGACTGTTCGGATCCGCTCGATTTTATCCACCGTGTTTCGGAAGTAAGCGGTGGAAAACAGGGTTCCTTTCTCGAAATACTTGATGTGCCCCAACTCAAAGGCATCGGTAAATTCCGGGTCCAGATCCGGGTTTCCGCTAAAGAAATTTCGCTGATCGGAAAAAGTCACATAGGGGCTGAGGTCATTGTAAACCGGCCTTCTCACTCTTCGGGAGTAGCTGAGTTGGAAGGCGTTTTCCTCGGAGACATTGTAAGTCAAATGAGCACTTGGGAAAAGATTGGTGTAGTTTCTGGGGTTGCGCTCGTTGGTTTCGGCAAGGATGGTTTCCACATCGGTATGCTCTACGCGAAGCCCTGCCTGATAGGTCCAGTCTCCGGTTTTATTGCCGATTATTCCATAGGCAGCAAGGATATTTTCATTGTAGAGGAAAATATTGTCCAGTCCGGGCAAGGGAACCAATTCCCCGCTTTCGTTTTCTTCGGAAACATTGAAGTCATTTTCCATTTCCCGAAAGCTGGTCCGCAGCCCGGTTTCGAATTTGCCCTCCGAGCCTATGGGTTTGACATAATCGAGCTGAAAGAGGTATTGATTTTCAAATTCATCATTGAGAGAAGTCTGCACCAAATCCTCTTCAGGAACTGGCTTACCTTCGGCATCAAATCTGAACTCGGTGAATAGCTGATCGGAATTTTCCCAGTAGTTCAGATAGGTGAAATTAGCCGTCAGTTCATGTCCTTTTTGACCAAAAGTCCGCTTGTAGTTCAAAGCTATCTCGGAATTGGGTTCTTTTTCTTTTTCATCCTGCCTACGTAGTGAATAACCTTGGAAGTTGTCCAGGGAATTCAGGTAATCATCGTAGCGGATGTCGGTGATTCTCCTTCCGTCGGTTCTTCTCCAGAGGTAGGAAGCGGTGAAAATGCTCTGCTCCGAAAAGAAATAGTCCAATCCTCCCCGGATGCTGTTGTTCCAGCCGCGGAGCTCACCGGCATTGGCCTGACTGAGAATGAGTGTTTCCCCGTTTTCATAAACTTCCTGATACTGCTCGCTCACATAAGGCTGGTAGCGTCGGGCGAAGCTGTAATTGATAAACCAGTTGATGCGGTTTTTACGGTAATTCAGATTGGTAGAAAAGCCCAAATTAAGCGGGGTACCTGCTATCACTTCAAAGGAACCGTTAAAACCCTGATTGCTGTCTTTTTTCAGGATGATGTTGATCACTCCAGCCATGCCTTCGGCTTCGTAACGGGCGGAGGGATTGGTGATGACCTCGACCCGCTCCACCATATTGGCTTGTAGCTGTCTGAGCCCTGAAGAGCCTTTGAAGCTCACGAGTCCAGACGGTTTTCCGTCGATCAAAATCCGGACATTGGAGGAGCCGCGAAGGCTGACATTGCCTTCGGTATCTACTGCTACTGAAGGTAAGTTCATCAAAATATCCGTGGCGGTACCACCGGCATTTGCCAAATCTTTTCCCACGTTATAAATACGCTTGTCCAGAGAAAGCTCCATCAGCGTCTTTTCGCCTTGGACGACTACTTCATCCAGTTTCTGATCAGATGCTTGAAGGGTGACAGTTCCTAAATTGACATTTGCATTGGCTCTAGAGAGCTCAAAGACTGAGCTTTTGAAGGAGTCAAAACCCATAAACTCCACCAAAGCATAAAACCTTCCCAAAGGGAGGTCAATGGAAAAGCTTCCGTTGTCTTCTGTAATTCCACCTCCAATCAGACTGTCTCTTTCTGAATAAACGGCTACTGAGGCAAAAGGCAGGGCCTGTTTGGAGGTTTGGTCTTGAACCATCCCTCGTAGTTTCCCTTGAGAGAAAGCAGCACTGCTTCCAAATAGAAATAGTGCAAAAACGGCAAGGCTATACCGAAGGAGGCTTTTTGGGCGGTGCATAGGTTTTCAGGCTGGGAGGGCAAATGGTTAGTCTGCCAAATTAGGTTTCAAAATTACCTCGTTATTTGGTGATATAGCCTCTCTTTTTGATCAATGGCAGGAGAAAATTTTGAGTTGAAAAAAGTAGGGATCTAATAAATGCTAGCAAAACTATTCAGCGACACTTACTGTCAAAAGTTAGTTCGATAATTCTTTTGCCCGTAGATTTATTCCTGTAATCAATTCAAAATCAAAATGTGGATTGCCAGTAAAAATGGGTTCGTTTCTATCGTACAGCATAGAGACAAGCCAGATCAGGTACTTTTTCGAGCTCGGGTAAGAAAGGATTTGGAGTCGCTTTTTCCGAAGGAAAGCATCATCGAAACTCCCGAAGCAGACTATGGCTTCCGGGTCCATGTCAGTAAACAGGAAGCGGTATCGGTCATTTCTCAGCAGGTGTGGGAAATAGACTATCCAAATTTCAAAAATGCCATCGCTCAGAACCCGGAGCAGCGAGACAAACTGTCTGCCTATCATGACATTTGGGGAGTGATGTGGGATTATGCCAAGAACCACTGATTGTCATGAAAGTAATTTTTGTCATCGGGCCAAGTGGGGTAGGAAAGAGTAGTTTTATTGAGCGGGAGTATGCCGAAAAGAGAGAGGTCTGCATTTTCAATATAGCGAGGAAAGCAAAAGAGCTTTTTGGAAGCTTTCAAGCGATGGAAGATGGGGATCAGGAGCTGCAAGCAATCAATGCCTCCTGCAGCGAAGCATTTATGTCCCTGATGGACGGGAAGGAAGTAGTGGTAGAATACTACACGGATGGCTATGATGATGGTCTCTTTGCGATGATCAAGAAAGCTAAATCTCTGGGGATAAGAACCGAGGTGATTGCGCTGACTTGTGAAGCGAATGAAGCTTGGAACCGGGTTCAAAATGCCGGATTATCCTATTTTCCTTCGGCAAGGATAAAGGAAGATACCGAACTCATCTTCATGGGAGTGCTGGAAGATGTGGAGTTCAATCTGGACTTTGATCGGATTTGCGAAATTGGCGGGGAGGGAGGCACGATCAGTTTTTTCCGATTCAAAAAGGGAAATCGGGATCGTTTTTTCTTCATTGCGGATGAGAATGGGTATTTTGACTTTGAGCCTGACTTTGAGTTTGAGAAAAAAGAGGGGGTGAACTACATCGAAGAGTTCGACAATTTCAAGGAAGCTTTTACTGCACTCTTGGACAAATATCCGATTTTCGGTTTGGTTCCCTTGGAAGTCCATTCCCGATACAAATCTGAGTTTCGGTCGGCCTATCAACACTACCTAAGGGGAAAGCAAGCCCTTCAAGCCAACCAAAAATGGAATTTCTACTTAAACAAATCGAAAGATGAACTATCAGGAAAAAGTTAAAGAGGCATTTGAAGCTTTAGAAAATGCTAAAATCCAGGTTTTTACAGCATTGATCAATGTGGCGATGGCTTCCGAATTCAAAGATATCAATGAGCTGTTTGATGAAGGAGAGCTGTTCTCTTTTAGGTCCAGCGATTTTGATCATGCCTCTGATCCCAATATCCAAAGCCTTCAATACGTGGTGAAAGCAATGGAGATTGCGGAGGAAGAAATGATTGCATGGAATGGGCTCAATAATCTGAATCTGCAGGGGAATGAGTGAACTTTAGCTTTCAAGTCCTATCAAATAGCCGGTGTAAAGTAAGTAAGAGCTCAGCAGTACCAAGGCTTCCCAGCGATCCAATTTTTGCCGCTTTCCGGTAAACATCGCGAGGAATAGAAATACGGTTCCTGCGCCGAGAATATAAAGATCAGTATTGAAGGAGATATTGAATTCTAAAGGTCGGATAACTGAACTGACTCCAAGAATTAGAAAGAGGTTGAAAATATTTGAGCCTACGATGTTTCCGATTGCGATATCGGCATTTTTCCGCATCGCCGCGACCACTGAAGTGGCAAGTTCCGGAAGGGATGTTCCTGCAGCCACGATGGTAAGCCCTATGATTTTTTCACTTACTCCCAGAGATTGGGCCATGGACACTGCATTGTCAACCACGAGTTTACCTCCGCCGACCAATCCAGCCAGTCCTATGGCGATCAAGGTCCATATTTTCAGGTTCGAGTAATCTTTTTCCTCTACTTGCTCGGTCTGAGGGTCGGATTTGAGCTGAGTGGCCACATAGTACAAAAAAGCCGCAAAGCATATAAGCAAGATCAGCCCATCCCAGCGGGATAGGAGCCTTTCCTCCGAGAAAAAGAAGTTGTTGGCTAGGAAAAATAAGCCTACAGCAGCAATGAGAGAAAAAGGAATCTCCTTCCATACCGTGCTTGACTGCACAGAAAGAGGAATGATCAGCCCAGAAATTCCCAGGATGATGAACAGGTTGAAATTATTGGAGCCAATCACATTCCCGAAGACGATGTCCGGATAGTTTCCCGAAGCAGCCACTACATTGACTACCAGCTCTGGAGCAGAAGTACCAAAAGCTACAATCGTCAAACCTATGGCTAGGTCCGAGACATTCTTCTTTTTTGCCAAAACAGAGGCGCCATCCACGAGCCAATCTGCCCCTTTGACTAAAAGAACTAACCCGATGAGCAATAAGAGAATTGAAACTACCATAGTTCTGAAGAATGATTAAAATTCTTTAATTAAATCGCGCAAATGTAGATGGAAAAAAGTCTCATTTAGATCAGGGGTCAATAATTATTTTTTGAGATTTTTTCGGTTATTCAATTATTTGAAATCCAGGTGATTATGTGAAATTTTTTGGATTGAAAGGGTTGGTCTTTCTGTTTTTGAACCCATGGTATGAACTGTAAAGAAAGATCAATCCAGCTCCAGCTAAAGCGGTAATCTGTAAAGGCATTATTTCTCCCCAATGTCGAACTGAAATAGCTACCAATGCCCAAATTCCAACCAAGGAAAATTCCCGCATGGATCGGGTGTAAATCATCCAAAGATTCAATACTGTTGCCACTAAAATCATGATGATCGTCCATGTGAGTTCATCCAGTCCGCCTGTCCAGCCTATCTTTGCCAGGTAGGCGGAAAAATTGGCAATAGTGGCTACTGCAATCCAACCTGAATAGAAACAAATGGGCCACCAAATCCAGCCTATGATGTAGCGGGGAGCATGCCATCGCTCCATATTCAGTCGAAGGATGACAGCCACCAATGAGGCTAGAATTCCCAGCATGATCACCACACTCAATCCTGTCTGCTCAGTAAGCCAAAACCAAAGCCAAGCTCCATTTAGTAGATTAGCTAGAATCAAAAATGGTCCCATTTGTAGGATGTACCTGCTTTTTCCATCGCTGAAGGCTGATTTGACCAGGTAGATAGCCTGTGCAGTCAAACTCAAGAATATCAAACCCCATATCGAAAAGGCATAGGATGCGGGTGTAAATAGGTTTTCATATTCCCGGCTCAGCGAGCCTACCGTATTTCCATTGATTCCGATAGCGTTGACTCGATAATTCCAAAATATGAGGACCAGTAAGACGAGTAAGTTGATAATTGCGATGGCTTTTTGGGCTTTCTTCATTTTTTGAGTGGTTGAAGGGATTGTAAAAGTGTAGGAATTAATTCGGTGATAGTTGGATGGGTAAAGACTCCATTCATCAGAACTTCAAAGTGCAGTTTACCATACATCGCGGTTAGAAAAATACCGATGATTTCATCAGCTCCTGTACCGCAAATCATCGCTCCCACGATTTGTCCGCTTTTCTCTTCAATCAAAACCTCCATTTTCCCTTGAGTTTCTCCTTTCTCTTTGGCTCTATTGATTTGGGACATGGGCATTTCTGCGAATAAATAGTTCTTTTTAGAGGTTAGAGCTTGTGTTTTCGTGATGCCAGCTCGTGCAAAGGGTGGATCGATGTAGAGGGCATAATTAAGAATACGGTCGCTGGTTTTTTTCTTTTCCGCACCGCTGATATGGTCTTGGATGATTTCAAAGTCATGGAAGGCTGTATGAGTAAATGCTCCCTTCCCATTGCAATCACCGATTGCAAAAATGCCCGGGATCTCAGCCTCCAATTTTTCATTGACTGGGATAAAGCCCTTTTCATCGGTGGAAATATTCGCTAATTCTAATTGCAGCAAATCGGTATTCGGCTCTCTTCCCGTGGCCAATAGTAAATGGCTTCCTCGCACAGCTTTTTTTTTTCCATGGCAATCCATTTGCACTTCTACTTGGGATTTTCCCCGGTTTTTTCCGGAAAGGCAATTGGATTGGAGTTCAAATCGAATGCCCTCAGCTTCTAAAATTTCCTGAACCATTTTGGAATGCTCAGGATCTTCCTGATGGATGATTCGGTCTCCCTTTTCTAAGACAGTCGCCTTGCTTCCCAGTCTTCTGAAAATCTGGGCAAATTCCAGCCCCACATAACTTCCACCCACAATCAGGAGATGATCGGGGATTTCTTGAATTTCCAGAATGCTTTCATTCGTGAAGTAGCGGACATTTTCAAAACCTGGAATGATCCTGGGCCTCGTTCCGACATTGATGTAAATTTTCTTGGCGGTAAGTCTATGCTTTGCTACTTGAATCAAATTGGGTTGAAGGAATTTTCCCACACCTTTAAATAGCCTGATTTTATCATTTTCCTCCATTCCCTTCTCCAATCCTTTTCTGGAAGAGCCAATAATGGTTTCTTTTCGCTTCCAGATTTCCGCTAAGTCAATTTTAGGATTGGTTGAAACTTTAACTCCAATTCGGTTGGCTTGCGAGAGTTCCCATGCCCTTCTGGCGGAGGCTACGTAGGTTTTGGTGGGTGTACAACCTGTATTGACGCAGGTACCACCCAACTTTCCTTTTTCGATCAAGGCCACTTTTTCTCCTTGATCGGCAAGGAAAAAGGCCAAAGGGTTCCCTGATTGGCCTGAACCGATGATGATTGAGTCAAAAGTACTGTCAGGTTTCATGCTAAAAGTATTGGGTCGATTATTAATCTAGGGATTTGAAAGGGTTTTTAAAAGGAAAGAAAGATTTAATAATGGCTGTATGCTATTTTGGATGTACTCTAAAGCTGAAAAAAGGACTATTTGCCGGTAAGAATTCCCACCTTCATTCCCAGTGAAAGTTGGGGTACAGCATCCCAACCCGTAAATCGATAGCGCTCTGCAAAAGGATTGCCGATTTCAAAAAATTCCCGGCTTTGATTCTCTGCTAATTCTAAGACCTGTACTTCCCGAAACCTACTTTGTATCCCCAAACCTCCATACATGTCCATGACTATATTCTTGGAGGTGAAAAGCTGCTTTCCAAACTTCAGACCTCCTCCAAATACCTGAAATTCAATGCGGGCCCGATCGTAATGAATTTCTCGCTTGAAAGGTGTGTAGTGGTCGTCGAGGCGAATAAAATCCTTATTGACTACAAAAAATTCGATTGCCCAGTAGTATTTTTTAGAGTAGAATTTAAGCTCACTTTTACTCCGCCAAATTTCAAAATTCTCATTTTTCCCTCTTCCTGCTGGCATTCCGAATAGTCCCCCATTTATTCCTATTTCAGATTGAATACTGACTTGCTTGCTGAAAAAATACTCCAACCCTCCCTGAATAATGATCGTCTCCGGTTCGAAGAAACTCAGAGGTGATACTTTGATCAAAAATTGCTTTTCTAACCCCAGATCCTGCTGGGCTTGGGAGGTACTCACCAAGCAAATGGTCAATAGAGTGAGGGCTAGAAACCGTTTCATAAATCAAATATAAAATCCTTTCAAAAAAATCCCCCGATAGAGCTTTCGGGGGATTTGTCTTGATTTTTATTTCCTTACGACCATCAAAAAGCTCTTTCCTTCAAATGCTCCTCCAAGTCCAGCAAATTCACGCCGCTTTTCCACCAGTCAGGAGCTGCCTCACCTTTCAAGTGATGGTCAAAAAACTCCATCATCCGAACGCTGTAGTCTTTGCGGTTTTCCAGTTTACTCAAACCGTGGTTTTCGCCTTTGTACTGCATCATCACCACTGGCTTTTTCAATCTTCTCAAGGCCGAATAGTACTCGATGCCTTGGGTAAAGTCCACTGCACCATCTTTGTCATTGTGCAAGAGTAATAGCGGTGTAGTCACATTTTTCACATGGTACACCGGGCTGTTCCGCTCATAGGCTTCCCAGTTTTCCCAAGGACCGCCTCTGAATCTGCCTTGCGAGGCTTCAAAGATGGACATATTTCCACCACCTGAATTCCAGTAGATCAAATCATACATGGAGATCATATTGGTCAATGGTGCACCGGCAGCAGCAGCCTTAAACATATCCGTCTGCGTGATCAGGAAAGAAGTTTGATAGCCACCCCAAGAGTGTCCGTGGATTCCGATGTTATTTTCGTCAATGACTCCGGTTTTAATGGCTTCCTTCACAGCAGGAATCACACACCAAACTGCAGACATGCCTGGATCATCAAGCTTGTACACGATATCTGGAATGAATACCGCAAATCCATTGGAAGTATAGACGTTAGGGTTCCATCCTGTTCCGCTGTATCCTGGGTTAGACCAGTTATGACGGGTTTGAGATAGCTTTTCGTAGTAATAGACCACAGTAGGATACTTTTGCCCTTCTATATAGCCTGCAGGTAAAAACAGCGTACCCTGCAATTTGTCACCCTTGTCAGAGACATAATCGATCAGCATGGTTCCGGCAGACCAGGTATATTTCTCTGCATCCGGAGCATTGTTGGTGACTTGCTTGGGATTAGAAAGGGATGCATCCGCCAGATATACTTGAGTAGGCTCGTTGAATTTCTCTTGGAAGAAATAATAGGTTTCTGCGTTCTTGGCCTTGGATAGATTTCCCACATTGAAATCATCCCATATCAAAACCTTAGCACCGGGAGTCAAGCCTCCTTTTTTCGCAGGAGAAAGCTGTGCAATACCAGACTTCTTTGTCCACTCTCCATACATACGGATATAAGCTGGCTTGCTGAGATCGATGCCTTTTTCCTCAGGATCCAAACCAAATCTGTACTGATAGCGAATCTGATCTGTTTTGCCATTCACGGTCAAATTGATGGGCGTTTCCTTGGAAGCCATGGCAGGTACCTGCCAGATGTCCCATCCATCTCTGAGAAGTACGTATTTACTGTCCGAACTCCAGCCCAAGGCTCCATAAAGTGGCTTTTCGATATTGTGATCGTCTTCGACATTGATAAAGGAAACGGGCATTCCCTCTGTGATATTTCGGCTTTGGCCGGTGGGAATATCATAGATGTAGTAATGTCCATCAAGTCCATAAATCAATTTGGTTCCGTCAGGAGATTCTCTGGGGAATGAGGAGTAATTAGGGAGATACATCTTTTTGAAAAGCTCCTTTTTCTCACCGGTTTTCAAATCCACGATGTAAAAATCCTGATAACGCTGTCCATCCAAATTCATATCCAGTTCGTAGGCTGAATAATCAGCCCCTAGGGCATAGCGCTGCTTGTCTAGGATATTCAAGTCCCGCATACTGCTGTCCTGCAATTGGATATGCTTACCTGCATTGACATCATACATGGCCCAGAAACTGTAGTTTTTGTCCTGATTCTGCATGACCTGCTGTCTTGACTGAAGGCGGCTGTCATTCCAGTGCCAGATAGTCATGTCGGGAGTATCTGCATCATTTTCCTTCTTGTCTTTGACCTTGCCAGAATCCAGCTTGGCGATGGCTTTTTGGAGGTCAGAGATGGATTTGATGGTGGTGTCTGCCATGATTTTTTTCATAGCCTCAGCTTCAGCCTGCTTGACCGAATCTTGATCCACTTCCTTTTCCTCCTCTTTTTTCTCGGCTAAAACCAATGGGTGAATGCCATAAAACAGACGAGTCAAATCCTCCGACCACATAGGTCTCCTATTTTGCGAAATGGTGTAGTCTTGATCAAAATTGACCGAATCCTTTTCCGGATTATAAACCGTCACTTGAGGAGCGGCTAGGTTTTTCACACCTATGACCTGACCCTTATCTTGTTTGTACTTTTTGTCTTTGATCATTTTCAAAGCGGCAAAAGCATCTCCTTTCTCAGTCCAGGCCAAGTAACGGTAGGAAGCCTTATCAGAATCCAAGATCTGCATGCTATTGGCTGCTACATTCATCAAATACAAACCATTTCCGGATTGGTTGGCTGCATCTACCGTGTAGGCTAGATAGTTTCCGGCTTTGTTAAATGAAAAATCAGCCACATTACCCAGGTTGAGTGCTTTCTCGGAATTGAGGTGGTAAATCAATAAATCCGAGCCTCTTGCATCTCCATTGCCTTCTTTGGATAGGTTGATAGCTAAAACGGTCGCCGCTTCCCCATTGAATGAATAATTCGAAACATTTTCGAATTCTTTTTTGTCTTCAGTGCCCAGCTTGACTAGAATAGCCTTGTTCTTGAGCGGTTTTCCTTTACTCTTTTCATTGGCTTTTTTCTGAGAGAAAGTTGGGTATTCGGTGTAGGCAAACCACTTTCCATCCTCGCTGAATTGCATGGAAGGATAACTGGTCGAACCGATTTTCAAAGTCTTTTTGGAGTCCTCGTCCCCCACTTTTTGAAGAATGATTTCTCCATCCCCTTCCAGCTGAACAAGCCCATAGGCCATCCATTGTCCATCGGGGGAGAGCTGAAAGGCTGAACCTGGCATGTATTTCCAGGTGGGGATGTCTTTCCAGGTAATGGGTTTGGTGTCTTGGGCTATTGCCAAACTGGCAACAAGGAAAAGTGCCCAGAATGTGAGTAAGTGTTTTTTGATCATTGGTAAATCTTTTTTCTGAAGCAGGAAATTAGGGAAAATAAAGGATAGTCCTGAGCGATATCTCAGGAATGGTCAAAAAAAGCAATATTGTTGCATTTAATTTTTCCTTTTGAAGAATTGAGAAAGGATCAAAAGCTCGTTTGAATAGAATATATCCTAATGCTAGCCAAGCTTACTGATAATTGTACTTGTACAGGGCCTCCCGGGTAAGATTTCTCGTTTTTCGCTCATAAAATCTTGAAAAAATATTCAGCCCAACTCCAGTGAATGTTAAGGGGATCAGCAGATCATTCTGACTGGAAGACTGGGATTCGAAACCAACTGCCAAGAAGAAAATCCCGATCCCTAGGGCTGAGTTGACTACATTGGCTACTGTGCTCACTTTTTCTCTTCTTAGAACCTCCTCATAAAGCTGCAAAGCTTCCGGATTGGATTGAAATCGTGTTAGAACCTGATCCCTTTCCAGCTGCATGGGACCTTCGTAGACATTTATTTTTGGACCCAAAAAACCATCCATGATATCCATGCTCAGAAATGCATCTGCACCTCCAGAATAATGATAGGCATTGAAATCATTGATCGAACGTCGAATTCTTCTGTCTGCATCCCGAATCAGAATACTCCCAGTCCCCTGTACAACTCCTCCACCAAAAGTTACCCAAAACCAAGGGCGGACATTGGCCGGGGTGATTTCGTTGGTAAATAGATAGGCAACCGAACCGATACTTACTGCCAAGCCTGTGAGATTGATGGCAGTACCCCAATTCTTTTTTCGCTGGTAGGCGGAAAATCTAAACTCTTCACTTTGTACAGAATTTAGTAAGGCCGCTACTTCTGCGGGATTGGATTTTTGCCCATCCAAGTAGTAGGTGGTTTGATTCAAAAAGCCTTCTTTGAAGGTAATGATGGGTTGTGTAGAATAATTTCCAGGAAAGTAGGTTCGGGACTCTTGGGTGTTTTGGGCTAAAGAAATGCTAGCAAATGAAATGGGAAACAGGAGAAGAAGCGTTATCCAAAATCTTTTTTTCATCTGTTTATAATTTGTTTTTTAGAGGTCAGATAGCTTGTCCCGAACTTGATTCGGGAGAATCTCGCATGAGTTCCCCGATCAATCGGGCATCCCAGTGTTTGTCACTTTCGACATGCCTGTCTGTTTCAGGCAGGCTCGATTTCATAGAGCAGATTGATAAGGTTCAATTAATAAATTCTTGAACGAACAAGTTAACAGGATGTTTTTACTCTGATAAGATTTATTTGTTGATTGATAGGCATAAGAGAATTAGTAATTAAGTCTCTGAGAAATATTCGATGGTACCTAGTCCCTGCAAAGTACTCTCCATGGAGAATGAATATCCTAGGTTAATACATCAAGGCCCTTGCCAAGCTAAAAAATTCTCGCTGTCCACAGGGTAGATTTTATGTTGCTTTTCTGCAATGAGGAGATAAAAAAACCTCCCAGGTTTTCAAATCCTGGAAGGTCAAACAACGTACAATCGGAATTCAGATTTCTACCCATTACTTTTTGAAAACCACCTTTCCCCCCGTCACGGTCATCGCAACCTGGGTTTTTAGTATTTTATCCTAAGGTACTCTATTGCTATGCTGTTCTTGAATTTGAAAAAGTAAGCCTAAACAACAAATAAAATAAATCATGGGATCAATATTCCTGAACCAACACCTCTGTAGGAATTCGAAGATAGGTGTTCAGTTTTCGAATCATATCCAGCGAAAGTTTTCTTTTTCTATTCAACACTTCACTTACCCGACTTTTATTTCCTACCACCTCAGCAAGATCTTTATTTCTGAGATCCATCTGCTCCATTCGAAACTTGATAGCTTCGATGGGATCAGGTAGATCAATCGGAAAATTTTCTTTTTCATATTGATCGATTAGAATAGAAAGTATTTCCAGTTCGTCTCCTTTCTTGCTTCCCTTTTGAGCATCAAAAATCTCGTCAAGGCGAATCAGTGCTTTTTGATAATCTGTTTCAGTTTTGATAGGCTTGATATTCATATTAGATCATATTTGCGTTGATTTTGTCATAATCGGCGTGAGTACCAATAAAGCGAATCCAACATAACTGAAATTCAAAATTGATTTTTACAATCAATCGGTAGTGATTCCCCTTAATATTGAATACTACTCTATTTTCTCCCAATATACTGGCGTTTGGATACGCTCTTTTTAGATCGTGGGTATTACTCCATTGGGACTTTTCAGCTTCTCGATACCAAGCTTTTAGCTGTTGTTCAGAATCGGAATGTTTTTCCCAAAATTCCCGCAAAGTCCGTTTTGCAATTATTCTCACATGTTTCTAAATTCAAATATATAAGAAAAGTTCCCATAAAGGGAACTTTTTAAAATTCAACTAACCTTGAGAGCCCTTAATTATTGTCTTTTAAAAACCACTTGTCCTCCCATCACGGTCATAGCAACCTGGGTTTTTAGTATTTCATCCTCAGCTACCTCCATGATGTCCTGATCAAAGACCGTGAAATCCGCTGCTTTGCCTACTTCAATTGAACCCTTGAAATCTTCTTCGAACTCGGCATAAGCACCGTCTAGCGTATAGGACTTCAAAGCTTGCTCACGGGTCATTTTTTGATCGCCTTCATAGCCTCCCTCGGGAAGTCCTTCCAAGGTCTTACGGGTTACAGAGGCATAAAAGGAAGGAATAGGATCTACCGGCTCTACAGGCGCATCCGTTCCATTACAGATTCTGGCACCGGTTTGGAAAAGCTTTTGCCATACATAAGCTCCGTCTATGATGCGCTTTTCTCCAAGTCTATCAATGGCCCAAGGACGGTCCGAACTCAAATGAATGGCCTGCATGGCCGCTATCACTCCCAATTCCCCGAATCTCGGAATATCATCCGGATGCAAATGCTGGGCATGCTCAATTCTGAATCTGTGATCGGTTGCATCTGGGAATTTGGCAAAAGCTGCTTCATATCTATCCAAAATCTCCTGATTAGCGCGGTCTCCAATAGCATGAGAACAAACCTGAAATCCTAGCGGCAAGGCCTTTTCAGATACCTCAGTTACGACAGACATGGGAAGCGTTTCATGTCCCCGATGACCTGGTCTATCCGCATAATCTTCCAGCAACCAGGCACCTCTTGGACCCAGTGCGCCGTCGCAGTTTAGTTTGATAGACCTTACCGTAAGCATGTGGTCTGAATCGATCATTGGTCCTTTTTTGTACCATTCATCCAAAAGTTCAGGCTGTCGGCCCGTTAGCATGATGTATTGGCGAACCGTGAGTTTGCCTTCGTCTTTAAACTTCTGAACCAAATCAATCACATCCTGGCCGGAACCTGCATCATGGAAAGAAGTGATTCCCTTTTCCACCAATTCCTGTAAGGCTAAAGTCAAAGCTTCTTCCGCTCGTTCAGGAGTTTCTTCCGGAACCAATCGAGCCACGAGATAGGAGGCTCTTTCGGTCAATACTCCCGTGGGATTTCCTAATTCATCGGTGATGATTTCTCCGCCTTCTACTTCTCCCGGTCTTTCTCCTTTTAGATTGGCAATTCCAGCCAATTCCAAAGCTTTAGAATTTGCAAAGGAAGCATGGCCTGAAGCGTGGCGAAGAAATACCGGATTGTCTGGAGATACTTCATTCAAAGGCTCATTGGTTTGGAAACCTTTGACCATTTTCTCGGGCTTTTCGATCCACTTGTCCTGATGCCAGCCACGGCCTGTGATCCAGTCTCCCGGCTTGGCTTTGGCTACTGCCTCGGCTACTTTTTCAACCAGCTCATCGTAGGTTTTGACATACATCAGGTCAAGCTCCAGCTTATTGTAGCCGATTCCCATTAGGTGGGCATGCGATTCGATAAATCCCGGAGTCATGGTTTTTCCTTCAAGATCGATGACTTCTGTATTTTCACCTGCCAGTTCTTGGATTTCTGTGGTGGTTCCAATGGATTGAATCATCCCATCCTTTACGGCTACTGCTTCGACCTTCGGATTGGATTCGTCCACAGTGTAGATGGTACCGTTAATAAAAATTTTATCAGCAGGATTTTCTGGGCCGCTATTACAGGCAAATCCGAAAAAGGCCAAGAAGGCTAGGAAATAAATATGTCTCATAAGTTGGTGTTTATTCTGTATGGAAAGCTAGGATATTTCCTGTATCCAAACAAAACTAATCTCAATCACCTTACCCAGAACTTTTTTGATATAGAATTACGGTTGTTAGTTTGAAGCTGAAAAATATAAAGTCCCGGTGTGTAAAAGTCTGACTGAATCTCCAATTCCTGTCCAGCCTCTAGGCTGATATCTGATAAAATCACCTGGCCCAAAGCATTCACAATCCGCCCTATTCCGGATTGGTTGGAAATGACCTTCAACGGTCCCAATGTAGGATTAGGATAAATAATTAGCTGAATCCCTTCACTTGGAGAAATGGCGGATTCCGAGGCCTTGAGATAAATCAATCCACCGGCTCGCGTACCTAAAATCAAATCTGGATTACCTTCCAAAACATCCGGTAGCAAGGTAATCCAGGTATTTCTACCCAGTCGAGTTGTGAAGTTTTCACCTCCGATTTGGATTTGTACTTCTTCCCGCTGACTTTGCTCCATGAAGTTATCGATGTAGCTCAAAATTCCCCGTTGATCCACGGTGTAGAGTCCGGGTTGATCACCAAGCTTGATTGCCACAGTCAAGTTTCTATTGGCAGGGTTGTCCTGAAAGCCCAGAAAATCGCTTTCTAGTGATTGGGCTGATTTGTTTTCGAAGTCGACTTTGTACAAATCCAAACCTCCATTTTGAGCTGCCACCAGCAGATGAACCTGATTTTGGTAGTTGAAAAAGGCTAAATAATCTCCCCGATTCGGTTCATATCCTGAAAGAGTAATCTCAGTCCATCGGTTGTTGAGAAGTTCAAAAATCCGTTGTTTCGGGATATTTCCTTCAAAACGGATTCCTGTCAGGAGTCGATGGGTTTGATTGGATTCATCGGTAAACTCTAAATATTGAATTTCGGTAAGTCCCAACTCTCCCACATTTGAAAGAGAGAGTGATTCCTCAAATGCTCCATTTTGGAAATCGAATTCAAGGATTTCACCCAATACTTCTCCTTCACGGGTCACATTGGCACTGAGGTAGAGTTTTCCTCCATTTTGATTTCCAAGGAAAAAAGGCCTTGTATTTTCTCCCAAATCCAAGATCTGATCCTGCAAAATAGGGCTGGTGTTTCCGTCAAAAGAAAGAATCGATTGTGAAAAATCAACCCCATAAACGATGGAGGCCTCATTAGAATTAGAGCTGATAATCAGGTTTCCATCGATCAGCTCCGGATTGTGGAAAATCGGGAATCGGGGTAGCGCACCGAGACTTGGAAGACTGGTTGAAAATTCGTCGAAAAGCGGATCGGTTTCTGTTCCTTTATTAGGAAGGAAGTATAAGATATCGCACTCATCGCGGCCTAAAAGCAAATCGGAAATACCGTCTCCATCCCAGTCCTGATAGAGAAGAGAATGGCCGCCAGCGTGCTGGATTCGGGCATTTTCAGTAGAACTAACTCTTAAATCTATGCCAGCACAAGTCTGTCCAAAAGAGATATCACCGCAGGCACAGATTTCAAATAATCCCCAATGCCTCACTGGAAAAGCAAAGCCGTCGATATCCGGGCTGCCACTTCGATCTATTGAAGTGTTTTCATAGAATTCCAGATAGTCCCCTGAAGCAAAATTGAATATTACCAAGTCCAGATCTCCATCTCCATCTAAATCTTGAATCAACGGTGTGTCGAGATTATTGGCTTGAATATTTGATCCATTATCCAATGGAAGAAAGTCTTGAGCCAGTTCAAAGGAAATGGAGTTGCCGGAAGAAGTGTTTTGGTATGCTTTGATACCTCTGGCTGTGGAGGTGAATAAGTCCTTCTTGCCATCAGCATCAAAGTCGGCCAGGACCAAAAAACCACTGATATCCGCCGGGAAGTAGTAGGCCCATTCAGGTTGATGGATGAATTCCTCACCTGATTTTTCAAAGACCGAGAGTTGCCGGGAATTGATATCCCATGTGACCCACTCTTCCGCTCCGTCGCCATTTAGATCAATCGTCTGGATTTGAGCTGAATTGATTCCCCCACTCCAAGGGGAGCTTAAAGTCTTGCCTTCCAGATTGACTGCTGTGTTCTTATCAAAAGTAAAAGTAGTCTGACCCCGACTAGTCAAGGATAAGAGTGGGATAAAAAAAAGTAAGAGTAATCTTCGCATGGCTAAATTCTAAACCGAATTTAAAGATAAAACGTTGCCAAAAGCCAAAAATGAGATGGATTCGCTTATTTTGGACTATTAAAATTAAGTCATGAATATCATCACCCTATACGAAGCTTTTCTCAAAAGTACAGGAGTCAGTACTGATACCCGAAAAATTGAACCAGGAAATCTGTTTTTCGCCCTGAAAGGTCCAAATTTCGATGCAAATGAATTTGCTACGAAGGCTCTCGAAATGGGTGCTTCTGGAGTGGTGGTCGATGACCCTGCTTACTATTTGGAAAATGATGAGCGCTATTTTATCTGTCAGGATGCTTTGGTTTGCTTGCAAAAACTGGCCAATTATCATCGACATCAATTCGACATACCTATCATTGGTCTTACCGGTAGCAATGGAAAGACTACTTCCAAAGAATTACTGAACGCGGTCTTGAAGACCAAATTCAAGACTTTGGCTACAATCGGAAATCTCAATAATCACATCGGCGTTCCCTTGACTTTACTTTCTCTCAGGAAAGAGCATGAAATGGCAATCATCGAAATGGGAGCCAATAAACAAGGGGATATTCAGGAGCTTTGTGAAATTGCCGAACCCACACATGGTTTCATTACCAACATTGGGAAAGCTCATTTAGAGGGAATGGGTGGGCCTGAAGGTGTTTTGAAGACAAAAACAGAGCTTTACCAGCACTTGCGAGAAAATAAAGGGACGGTTTTCATCAACAGTCAGGATCCGATCTTGAGCAATATGGTCAAGCGATTCAAAGAGCCCGTTTTGTATCCTTCCGAAGGGGATTTTTGCGAAATTCAATTTTTGAGTGCCGATCCTTTTGTAAAGTTTTCGGTCGAGGGGGTAGATGGGGAGCAACTATCTTCCCTGATCGGAGCTTATAATTTTGGAAATATTGCCACTGCGCTTACTATCGGGAAGTTTTTTGGAGTGGATATGCATCAAGCAGTGGAGGCAGTTTTGAATTACAAGCCTTCCAATATGCGCTCCCAATTGGTCGGAAAGCGGAGTAATTTAATCATTTTGGACGCCTACAATGCCAATCCATCGAGTATGGAAGCAGCGATTCGGACCTTCGGACAGATGAAGGGTAAGAAGCATAAAATGATCATCCTAGGAGATATGTATGAGTTGGGGGAGCATGCCGAGGCGGAGCATGCAAGATTAGGCGAGATAGTCAGCGAGTATGAGTTTGATAAGGTTTGTTTCACAGGAAAACTCATCGTTTCTGCACTCACTAAGGCACCGAAGGCCCTGTATTTTCCCGATCCTTTTTCATTCCGAAATTGGCTTCAGGACAGTCAGCTTGAAGACTACATGATTCTGATCAAGGGAAGTAGAGGGATGAAGTTGGAAGGCTTGGTTGATTTTATTTAAACTCTCTCTTTTTCTAAGGGTTAAAAAGATACATCCATTATCAAACTAGAAATTATGAGGCCTTATCTAGATTTTCTTTCTGCGCTTTCTCAAAATAATCACAAAGATTGGATGGATGCCAACCGAGATTGGTATCAGTCAAATCGAAAAGAATTTTTAGAGGATGTGGAGGTCATGTTAAAGAATCTCTCAGAACTCGAGCCGGCACTGTCTGCTTTCAAGCCAAAAGACTGTGTTTTCAGGCAAAACCGAGATATCCGTTTTTCTGCTAATAAGGATCCCTATAAAACCAACTTTGCAGCCTATTTTTCCCCAAAAGGAAAGAAATCGGAGGGGCCCGGCTGGTACCTTCATATTCAGCCAGGCAATTCATTTTTTGCAGGAGGCATTTGGATGCCAATGGCAGAAACACTGAAGAAAATTCGAAAGGAAATTGATTACTCCGGTGCTGAGTTAACGGGAATTCTCAGCGAACCGGAGTTTGCCAAATTATTTCCTACCATCGAAGGAGAGAAACTTAAGACAAGTCCTAGGGATTATGACGCAGATCATCCATATATCGAATTTCTTCGGATGAAAAGCTTCATCGTTTCCAGCCCAATTGCAGACAAGGATGTAAACTCGGGTAATTTTCTGAACCTTGCCTTCCGAGGGTTTTCCGTTATGAAGCCCTTTTTGGACTTTCTGGAAAAGGCTGTTGAAGAAGTCGAGGACGGCTCGGATTTACTTTAATTTTTGAGGGATTAATCAAAATCACTCCAATTCACGTTCTCAGAAAAGGCTGTTAAAAACCCGAATCCAATCACGGAGAAGATGATAATTCCGATCACAAATCCGATCAAGCGAAGTATCAATTCGGATTTGGCCCAATTGGATTTGTTGACATCGGTATTTTTATCTACTGCCCAAACGATCAACATAATGAATCCGATTAGAGGCAGCTTGGATATCAAAACATTAATGATCCAATCACCAAGCTTCAGAGGTGGTTTTTTGAATTCTTCAGGAATGTTCATAGTATCTAGGGTTTGATGGTTTAGAGAAAATCTTTGGTTTGGAATTCGTGTTCTTGCATGGCAAAATTATCCGGGTTTAAGGGATCAGTTTGGATAAATTGAACCACGATTTTTTCATAGTTTTCAGAATTTTCAAAGTCTCTGAGGTAGATTTCAGCACATTTTCTGGCAAGTACTTCGGGGTAGTCTCCCAATAGCTTTGGATCTCCATTCTCCAATTTAAGAATAATTATAGATTCATCATTTGTCCGCTTCAAATTCACAGAGGTGCCTTGGAAATCACCTAAAGCGCGAATTTCATCCGAAGGAACAAACCCATCTCCCACCATTTTTTCCATTCCCTTAAACGCTATTTTTAGGATGTCCTCAGGCTGACAGGAGCAGGAAGAGAGAAAAAAAATAGCCATCAAAAAAGTGATGGCTTGAAGTCTTATTGTTTTCATAAAGCTCAATTTCTAAGTATTTTGATTTGCTCAGAGTGATTGTTCCACTGTAATTCCAAAATATAGAAGCCAGCTGGGAGATACCCAAAATACGAATTAATTATGAACCTTGAAGTTGTGGGGAGTGGAACTGTTTTTTCTCTTAGCTCACCCGTAGTATTCAACAGGCGTAGTTTCACATTTCCTCCTGAGATTTTTTCTTTTCCCAGATAGGCTAACTCTAAATTTTGACCTGCATAGCTTGGGTTTGGAAATAAAGTCCAACTGGGTATCATCTCTTTGGGTATCTCTCGTTTTACCAAGAGAACAGAGCTGTAGTAATCGAATTCTTCTGTTTTTTTTCTTATTCTGTAATAGAGGTGGTCTTGATTAAAGGGGAAATTTGTGTCTTGAAAGGAGTAAGGAGTCTTTTCGGTTTTTGAATTAGGAATTTGAATGGTTCCGATAGTTTGAAAAGGCTCATCATCACTATTCTTTCTTTGAATTTCGAAAGTACCGGGTTCTATCTCTCGATTCGTTTCCCAGTTGAGGGTTACTTTTCCTGTCTTTGGAGACCAATCTCCTACAAAGTAGGAAAGATCTAAGGATAGAACAGAAGCAACATCTAGAAAGTATTCCACGGTTTGAGAGCATCCATTAGCATCGGTCACAGTCAGTGTATATAAGCCTGTGCTCAGGCCGAATATATTTCTATTTGTACTGTAAAAACCATCAGGTCCTGTCCATACAAAGCTGTAAGGCTCCGTACCTCCAGTGACACTTTCCACATAAATGATCCCGGTATCATCATCGATTTTTGTAGGGAAAATAGTCACCTGAATACCAAAGTTAGGATCAATGAAAATATCCTTGTAGATGGTAGTAGTTGTCACTCCGTCATCTGCGGTAAGTCCTATAGTGTAGGTGCCTGTAGCAGGGAAATCAAAAACTGGACTTGGTCCGGTAGCAGTCCCTAGTCCGTCAAAATCCCATTCGAAAGTATAATTGTATGGTGGTGATCCACCTATAGTTTGCGAAGTGAATTCAATGGTCGTATTGCAAATCCCATTAGACTGGAAATCGAATTTTGGAAATAATGGAACAGCAGCAGTAAAGCCTTCAAGGTTGCCGTAGCATTGTGAGTTAATGTTGTTTTTGGTGCTAATGACACAAGTAGAATTTGGATCGGCTGTACCCGTGGTCCAATAGATGAAAATGTCTTTAATGTCTACCACATCCCCCCAATTCCAAGTAAAATCCCGAACCTTCACCCAAACATTCTGCTGGGCTTGTACACCAGAAAAAAGACATTCGTATTGCTCATCTGCGATTAGAACGTCATTGATGACAATATCAAAAAAGAATCTCAGGTTATATCCATTAGTTGAAGAGCCTCCAAGAATGACCCATAGTTCTCCGTTGACTGGCTCGCCTAGCTCATAGTCATCAGTTACAGAAAATGGATTTCCATTTTCATCCCGCAACTGAAAACCAGTTACTGTGAAGTTGTTTTGAGGACATTGGGCATATACCTCTCCGGCGGTATTCAGTAAAAAGAATAACCCAAATATTAGCCAAATATTGCCTTTCCGTTTCACTTCACTTAATCCTAATTGGGTTTCAAATGTACAAAACAGATTAACATTAAAAAATGATTTAAGTCATTGGTAATCCATGAGTTATCTACTTATTCCTATGTATCATTAAAAGGTTGTTTAGCAGTATTTTTTTTGACGTTGGTCCCATTTTACTTTATGAGAAAATTATTTTTTTAACTGTATTCAAAAAAAATGAGTTTTGGAGTTATGCCCGGGTAGAATCCGTCAAAGCTATTCTCCTAATCTTTTTGGAGAGATAGCTTGAAAAAAGGTGTTTGAACAAAATCCCAAATGAACCAATCAGCTGCAGTCCTATGTAACTAAGCTTTAGTAGATAAAAAATGCTCCTCTTTCAATAAGCTTTGACAGCGGAGGATAACGCCTGCCTGCCGGCAAAGGCAGGGAGTCGAACCGATAGCTTGCCCCGAAGTATTTCGGGGACCTTCCCGAATGCTTTCGGGACGCTCTGACCATCCTACAGCTATCGAGATGGGTTAATTCAGATGGTATTAAATAAAAAAAGCCTCTCTATTAAGAAGCTTTTATGGTGGAGGATAACGGAGTCGAACCGATGACCTCTACACTGCCAGTGTAGCGCTCTAGCCAGCTGAGCTAATCCCCCTTGTTTGAGTTGCAAATATAGAACTGGATTTAATACCCACAAATATTTAATTACTCTTGGCTATAATTAATCCGGGTCATAATACTTCTTCCCAAGGTGACTTCATCTGTAAACTCCAGTTCACCCCCTACAGGGATACCTCTTGCGATAGTACTGATACTTACGCCTGTTTCTTTTAGTCTTTTGCCCAAGTAGAAAGCAGTGGTATCTCCTTCCATGGTAGCGCTTAGCGCCAAAATGATTTCCTTAACCGGTTCACTTTTTGCAGATTCTAAAATTCTATTTACCAACGATTCGATGGTTAATTCCTCGGGTCCAATCCCTTGAATAGGTGATATGACACCGCCCAAAACATGATATTTTCCATTGTATTGATTGGTGTTTTCGATAGCTAGTACATCCCTGATATCTTCTACCACGCAAATGGTAGACGAGTCACGCTTATGACTTTTGCAGATGCTGCATTCCTCATCATCGGAGATAGTATGGCAAGTCTTGCAATATTTGATTTCTTGCCTCATTCGAGTCAGCGATAGCGCCAATGCCTCTGTATGAGCTTCGTGTTGTTTAAGAAGATGAAGGGCGAGTCGAAGAGCAGTTTTCTTGCCGATGCCTGGCAGCCTGGATATTTCGGTAACGGCATCCTCGATTAGTTTTGAAGGGAGATTCACAAAAGTGGAAATTAAGTAATGGTGGCTTGAATTCCTGCATCAAGGATCGCTTCGCACATGGGTTTCAGATCTTCGAAACTCCCCTTTTTGACAGCACATTTTCCTTTGTAATGAATGATTAATGTGCATTGCTCAGCCTGTACTCGGGTATGCTTACAGACTTTCATCAAAACATGGGTGACATGATCAAAAGTATTCACATCGTCATTGAATACAACTAGGTCATGTTCCTCCAGGTCCAGCAAATCTTCAATTAAAATTTCTTCTTCCTCCAGCTGGGGTAGATCGTTTTGAAGGTAAATCATATTGCAAAATTAAGAATAATGGTCAAATTTAGCGGTTTCAAGCCTTCTCTTTTATGAATCCACAAACAGTACTAATTGTTATCGCCTGCTATTTTTTGTTGCTTTTTGTCATCTCTTGGTTGACATCAAGAAAGGTGACTTCAGATACCTTTTTCACTGGTGATAGGCAATCTCCATGGTTTTTGGTGGCTTTTGGAATGATTGGAGCTTCGCTTTCTGGAGTCACTTTTATCTCAGTTCCGGGTGAAGTTGGCAATACTAATTTTTATTATTTCCAGGTTGTACTTGGATACACGCTCGGCTATTTTACAATTGCTAAGGTTCTATTGCCTTTATATTATCGATTGAATCTCATTTCGATCTACACCTATTTGGAGGATAGATTTGGCTTTTACAGTTACAAGACTGGTGCTTTCTTTTTTATTCTTTCGCGGACCTTAGGCTCATCTCTAAGGGTTTTCTTGGTGGCATCAGTTTTACAGTTGATTCTGTTCGATTCCTTAGGAATTCCCTTCTGGGTTTCGGTCCTAATTACAGTAGGCCTGATTTGGATTTACACCCACCGGGGAGGGATCAAAACGGTGGTTTGGACCGATACGCTACAGACCTTTTTTATGCTTGCATCGGTGGTTGTTTGCATCATTGTGGTCGGCGACGCATTGGAGTTTTCAGGGATCTCAGATTATTTCAGCCGGGTATCCGAAGACTCGAGGTCTTCCATCTTTAATTGGGACTGGAAAGCCGGGACTAATTTTTTCAAGCAGTTTATTTCCGGAGCATTTATCACTATTGTCATGACTGGCCTGGACCAGGATATGATGCAAAAAAACTTGACCTGTAGAAATATTGGGGATGCTCAGAAAAATATGTTTTGGTTTACAATCATCTTGGTCTTTGTAAATCTACTTTTCTTAGGACTGGGGGTAATGTTATATCTTTTTGCGGAGACGCAAGGGCTTGCACTTCCCGAGAAATCCGATGAATTGTTCCCATTTTTGGCGACGCAGCATTTTCCTGCCTATGCAGGAATCATTTTTGTCCTGGGAATAACGGCGGCAGCCTACTCCAGCGCAGACTCAACGCTTACTGCTTTGACCACTTCCTTTTGTATTGATTTTCTAGAAATCGAGCGAAAATATCCAAAGGACAGACAGGTGTCAGTCAGAAAAAAAGTCCACCTGGCTTTTACGTTTATCATGTTTTTGGCTATCCTGATCTTTCACTGGATCAATGATCAAAGTGTGATCAATTCGGTATTTATCATTGCGGGATACACATACGGGCCTCTTCTGGGATTGTATGCTTTTGGATTGTTCACAAAAATGAAAGTTCAGGATAATATGGTCCCATTTCTAGCTGTAGCAGCCCCTCTGATTACCTTTTTCATTAGCTCAAATTCAGAGCGATGGTTTTGGGGGTATAAGTTTGGGTTTGAGGCTTTGATTTTGAATGGTCTCTTGATGTTTTTGGGGCTGTATCTTTTCCGTCAAAAGAATTAAAGCCCGAGTTCTTTCTCCGGATCCCAAAAAAGCTTGTCGAAATCCTGAACTTGATCTTTTTCTACATGGATTCCTTCCAGTTCCAATAGTTCTTGCATTCGGGTAGGAGTGGCAAAGTGATGCTTTCCAGTCAAAACTCCTACTCTATTTACAACTCGATGGGCTGGAACGTCCGGTAGGGTATGAGCCGCGTTCATAGCATAACCCACCATTCGAGCACCGCTTTTTAGTCCCAAATAATGAGCGATTGTTCCGTAGGTGCATACTCTTCCGGGAGGAATCTCGCGCACCACCTGATAGACAAGGTCAAAATAATTAGACTTTTTTGTGTTCATTTTTCCAGTTCAAAAAGGATTGATTGATGGCCTTACGGACTTGCGCTTCTTTGATTTTTTCACCTGATCGAATAGGGAATTGATAGCGCATCAGGATATTATCGGACTTTCGCTCCAGGATATTCAGTTGGGCACCTTCGGTCAGCACGAGATCTCCATATTCTTTCAAAACCTGTGTGAGGCTCTCCTCCAATTGATTCAATTGTAAATCACTGGAGTAGGGGATTTCTGCATCGAATACGACTTGGTGCGTGTTGTTTTTAGAATAATTCACCACATCGGTGGATAGAATTATGGAATTGGGAATGAAAATCAATTCACCTGTTTCGCTTTTTAAGACCGTATTCACAAGGGTAATATCCCGAATGAAACCAGTTTTATTTCCCACATTGATTTTGTCTCCTATTTCCAGCTGCTCTGAAAACATCAGGATCAAACCGTTTACGATATTGGTGATGTATTCTTTTGTAAGTAGCGCAATAGCAGCTGCGACAATAGTGATGGAAGTCAAAAACTCCAAGGGTCTGATTCCGAAGGCAAGCATCAAGGAAATAAGGAAGGCAAAGAAATTCAGGATGGTGGCTATCCGGTTGATTCCAAGGACGAAATTTGGCTGAACCTTTGTCTCTGCAGTTTTCTTTAAATAAATCCCCAAAGTGATAAACCGGCCAAGAGAGATAACCAAGTGTGCACTCAGCAGAAAAATACCAGCCCGGAGTAGATTGGTGAGGGATGCATGCTCTTCCAAAAATCGATGCACAGGTGTATCTGCCACATAGGCTATTTGTAAGAGAATCAATAAGATCAGCTTGAGAAAAAAGTAACCTCTTCTCCTGTTCTCTTTGCTTCGTATACTGGTTTTTATATCATTCATAATAGAATCGAAAAATAACAGTTAATTTTAGGAATTATCAACCATTAAAATTGGAATGACTCGAAATATTATTGTCACAGGTGCTGCGGGTAATTTGGGAGGAGCTGTTGTAGAAAAATTTAAGCGGGAAGGCTATAAAGTCATTGCCCTATTGCATCCCGGAAAAAATGAAGAAGTAGAAGAAGCCGATGATAGCTATGAGGTAGATGTCGCAGATGAAGCGGCAGTTGAGGCTTTTGTCAAAGAGTATCAATTGCAGTACAATGACCTGGATGCATTAGCACTTTTGGTAGGAGGATTTGCGATGGGTTCTATGGAAGAAACCTCAAAAGCAGACTTAGATCAAATGATTCAGCTGAATTTTTACAGTGCCTTTCACTTAGTCAAAGGCTTTCTTCCTTTGATGCAAAAGCAGAATAAAGGCACTTTCCTTTTTGTGGGAGCAAGGCCAGCTTTACAGCTAGTGGATGCGGCAGGAACTTTTGCCTATGCAATGAGTAAAAGCATGGTGATCAATCTTGCGGAGATGGTTGCCAGCTTTACGCAGGACACCTCTATTCGTTCTCATGTTTTCGTTCCAAGTATCATTGATACTCCACCAAACAGGGAATCTATGCCCGATTCAGACTTTTCGAAATGGGTCCGCCCTGAAGAAATTGCAGAGGCCATGCACTATGCAGTGAATAATGATGCTCTTCGAAATATGACTTTCAAACTTTATGGTGAAGTATAATATGAAAAATGTTTTAGTAGTAATCTTGGCCTTCTTGATGATTGGGCTTCAAAAGCAGGCAATGGCCCAGACTCCAGAGATGGAGGTTCAAAAGGTGATCGAGCAGCTTTTTGATGCAATGCGTACCAAAGACGGTGTCGCCGCGGGTGCGGTTTTTTTAGAAACAGCACCTATGCAAACTGTGGTAGCAGGCGAAAATGGGAGTACTCTTGGAAGTAATTCAGTCGCTGATTTTGTGAATCGGATCGCCACCACTCCAGAAGATGTAAATCTGGATGAGCGGATCCTGGACTATCAAATCAAAGTAGACGGAGATCTTGCTGCAGCCTGGACGCCTTATGAATTCTACGTGAATGATCAATTTAGCCACTGCGGGGTCAATTCATTTCAACTTGTCCGCACTGCTGAAGGATGGAAAATCTCCTATATCATCGATACCCGTCGGAAAGAGGGATGTAACCAATGAGCTTGAACAAAGAAGAGGTATTCAAACAGGCCGTTTCGATCCTCAAAACAAGAATCCAGGAATTGAAAGAAGAGCGAAAAGCTATTTCTGATGGAATTTTGGAAGATGATAAAAGCAGTGCAGGAGATAAGTTTGAAACCGGTAGGGAAATGCTTACCCAGGATCTGAGGCAGGTTGAATCTCAAATTACCTCCAATTCCAACCTTTTAGATGAAATTTATCGTGTGCAAAGCGTAAAATCCCAGAGCTCAAATGTTAGAGAAGGGTCTTTGATCCGAATTGCCGGAGAATATTTTCTGATCGCTGCCGCAGTTGGTAAAATTACGGTGAATGAGCAAGGCGTTTATTTGATCAGCGCAGCATCACCTTTGGCACAGAGTGTCATGGGAAAAGGCAGTGGCGATAAAGTCCTATTCAAAGGAAAAGAGAGTCCCGTTGAACTGATTGCCTAGGCTAATTTTTCGGGACAAAACTCATCAATTCTTTTGCTCCATCAAGTAGTGTCAATTTATCCTTGCCTACCTTAAGGTTTTTAACTTGACTCAGTGCAGAAATAAAATCCTGCTCTCCTGTTCCAGGGCAGGCTTTTCGAGTCATGGCACCAGGGTCTAGGTTGATGTCAGTTCCTTCGAGCTTGAAGCTTCCATTGAAATTATTACAACCCGAAAAACCAGTGAGTTTTCCATCATCCATAAAGTTGAGAAAAGGGACTCCACCGGAAAATTGCGATAGATCTAGACCTTGACCTAGTAGGGAAGAAAGAGCCCAACTATTTCCAGTAAGGAGGCTTAGTGGATTCAGGCTTTTGACACTGCTACAGCCGCTAAACAAAATAAAAACCAAGGCTATCGAAAATAAACGTGCTTTTTTCATGGAAATCTGAATTTGGTTCACTCTAAAATAGCGGATTTACTTCATTTTTATTTTATAGGAAAGTCGGTTTTCGAAAAAATATTTGGGTGATCCATTATCTTTCTTTTAGAAAAAATCTATTTAAAGGCTATTTTTTCTGCCAATTTGAAAGATAAATGGGTGAATGCTTGGCAAAAAGAAAATGGAGGCTTAAACTTGCAAATGCTATCCTTGCTATGAAAAAGTCCATGATTGCACCATTTTTACCGGCTTTTACCCCACGACTTTCTTGGGGCTTTACCTTTTTTGGAATGAGCAAGACCATGATGACGATCATCATTACGGGGTAATCCCGTATCTATTTTCTACCTCCGCCCTTTTGGCTTTTGCCATATTTCTCATCAAATCACAAAGTAAATCATGAAAATCATCAAGTTTGGTGGTTCGTCCATAGCGAATCCAGATTCAATTAAACAGGTTTTTTCCATCATTCAGGATAAACTGAAGCGACAGGAAATAGCCGTAATTTTTTCCGCTTTTGGTGGGGTTACTGAGACACTCCTCACCATTGCCAAAATGGCCAGAGAAGGGGATCAGGTTTATCGGGATTTATTACAGACGCTTGAAGAGAAGCATTTGGATATGGTTCGGCAACTTATTGCTGTGCAGAATCAGTCTACCGTCATGACTTATGTAAAAGTCCGATTCAATGAATTGGAGGACTTGTTTCATGGTATTTATCTGATAAAAGAAAATTCCCCTCGGACGCTGGATTATGTAGTGAGTTTTGGGGAGCGGCTTTCTGCATTCATTTTATCAGAAGCATTGACTGCCAAGGGCGTGAAAAGCCGCTTTCTCGATGCACGAGAAGTGATCCGTACCAATGATCGATTTGGGCAGGCAAGGGTTGATTTTGAAAAAACCAATGCATTGATCCGTCAGTATTTTTTGAATTATGATGGGGTTAAGGTGATCACAGGATTTATCGCTTCAACGGAAAAGGGTGAGACCACTACCTTGGGAAGGTCTGGTTCAGACTATACCGCAGCGATTTTTGCATCAGCCTTGGAAGCAGATGATTTGGAGATTTGGACGGATGTATCCGGAGTTTTGACTTCGGACCCAAATTTGGTTTACACCGCTTTCACCATTCCTCAGTTGAGCTACAATGAGGCGATGGAGCTATCTCACTTTGGGGCGAAAGTGATTTTCCCTGCAACCATGCAGCCGGCGATGAAGCGGAATATTCCGATTAGGATCAAAAATACTTTTGAACCTGAAAATGCGGGAACCTTGATTAATGGGGATGTGACCAATGGCCCGCTGATCAAGGGTATCAGTTCCATGTCCAATATTTCCATTGTAACTGTTCAAGGAGCTGCTTTATTGGATGGAACTGCCGGAAGTCGGGTATTTAAAGCCCTTTCAGAGGCCAAAGTCAATATCGTCCTTATCTCTCAAGCTTCCTCGGAGCACAGCATTTGCCTCGCGATCAAAACCAGTGAAGCCTATCTGGCGAAAGAGGTGATCGAGCAAGAGTTTTTTTACGAAATCAAATCCAATGAAATGGAGGAAGTGTCCCTCCTTCATGGGTATTCGACCATTGCGGTGGTGGGAGAAAATATGAAGCAAAACCCGGGTGCATCAGGGCGAATGTTCCGGGCTTTGGGTCGGAATAACATTAACGTGGCTGCAATTGCACAGGGAAGTTCAGAGCTGAACATTTCGGCCGTAATTCCTCAGCCGGACTTGCAAAAGGCTTTGAACGCCCTGCATGAGGCCTTTTTCCTTTCAGAAAACAAGGTACTTCACGTCTTTTTGGTAGGGACTGGCTTGATTGGAAAAGCCCTGATGCGAATGATCGAGATCCAGCAGGCAAAACTTCGAGAGGAAAGCGAGCTGGATATCCAAATCCACGGTTTGGCGAATAGTCGTTTTATGGCTTTTCATGAGGATGGATTTGATCTGAAAGCCGGTTATGATTTGTCCGAAAAGGATCAAAAAATGGATATGGAGAAGTTTGTCCGACAAATGGAGGAAATGAACTTTTCTAACTCTGTTTTCGTGGATTGCACCGCAAGTCAAGAAGTGGCCGATGCCTATCCTCGTGTCTTGGGGGCGAAAGTGGCCATTGTCACTCCGAACAAAAAAGCCAACTCTGGAACCATGGAGCAATACCTGGAGCTCAAGAAGCTGGCGAAGAAGCGAGGGGTGAAATTCCTCTACGAAACCAATGTTGCAGCAGGGCTTCCCGTCATCAATACCTTACAGGATTTGATGCTATCCGGGGATAAGGTGATCCGAATTGAGGCAGTTTTGAGTGGGTCAATGAATTTTATTTTTTCCGAATTGGAAAAGGGAGACCCATTTTCCGAAGTGGTCAAATCTGCTAAAGAGAAAGGCTATACTGAGCCAGATCCTCGAGATGATCTTAGTGGGATGGATGTAGCTAGAAAAATTTTGATCCTGGGAAGAGAGGCGGAGCAAAGACTAGAATTTGAAGATATCACGGTGCAAAGTATGGTGCCTGAAGACTGCCAGTCTGTGCAATCGGTTGACGATTTTTTTGAAAAACTGAAAGATCAAGATGCTTCTTTTGCCAAACTCCTGAAGGAAGCTGAAGTTAAGGGCGAAAAGCTAAGATTCATGGCGACACTCGAAAACGGTAAGGCGAAAGTGGGATTGAATTCGCTTCCTGCTTCGCACCCATTTAGCAATTTGAGTGGCAGTGATAATATGATTCTACTCACCACAGAGCGATATCTTGATCGGCCTATGATCATCAGAGGGCCAGGTGCCGGAGCAGATGTAACTGCAGCGGGTGTATTTGCAGACGTCATTCGAATCGGTAACTATACTCGGGAGTGATGCGAACTGTCAAAGCTTTTGCGCCAGCTACTGTAGCCAATGTTTCCTGTGGCTTTGATATTCTTGGCTTTGCTATAGAAGGTATGGGAGATACCGTGCAGCTCATAGAAAATAATAGCCAAGAGCTCAGGGTAGTTTCAATCACAGGAGACGGGGGTAGATTGCCTTTGGATGCTGCTAAAAATACCTGTTCGGTAGCCATTCAAGCTCTCTTGGATGAGTTGGGAATCCATCTTGGATTGGATATTCATTTAGAAAAAGGGCTGCCACTCGGATCTGGAATGGGTTCAAGTGCTGCCAGTGCCGTGGCGGCCTTGGTCGCTTTGAATGAATTCCTAGAAAACCCATTGGAGAAAAAAGATCTGCTGCCCTTTGCGATCTTAGCTGAGAAAGTTGCCTGCGGTGCTGGTCATGCAGATAATGTCGCTCCTAGTCTTTTGGGAGGATTTGTCCTGATCCGGGATTATCATCCACTAGATGTCATCAAACTGCCAGTGCCTTCGGAATTACATTGTGTGCTTTTGCATCCGCATTATGAACTCCGGACAGAGGATTCCCGCTCAGTTCTTCGGGACCAAATTCCTTTAAAATATTCCACCATACAATCAGGAAATGTTGGTGGCTTGGTTTCTGGGCTTTTTCTATCCGATTATGGATTGATATCAAGGTCATTGCGGGATGTGATAGCAGAGCCTTATCGAGCAGTGTTGATCCCCGGATTTTATGAGGTACGAGAAGCAATCAAATCGGCTGGTTCACTCGGAATGGGTATTTCAGGCTCCGGGCCAACCCTTTTTTCCCTCTGTCAGGGGGAGAGTTCCATCCCCGGAATTATTTCAGCGGCTCGAAAGGTCTATGAATCTATGGGGCTCGGAGTAGATGCCTATCACTCAGCGATCAATACCCGTGGAGCTTTTGTAATTGAATAAACCACAGCATGAAGTATTACAGCACCAATAACCATAAGCATCAAGTTGGTCTTTCTGAGGCCGTAATCAAAGGTTTGGCACCAGATAATGGGCTGTATATGCCCGAGCGGATTCCTGTTTTGCCAAATGACCTGATCGAAAAAATGTCCGAAATGAGCTTTCGGGAAATCGGCTATGCGGTGATTGGGGCTTTGTTTTCGGAGGATTTGACCGAAAAGCAGATTCATGAGTTGGTTAATCATACGCTCAGTTTTGATGCACCAATCGTGGAGGTGGAGGAAGATGTGTATAGTCTAGAGCTGTTTCATGGGCCTACTTTGGCTTTCAAGGATGTAGGAGCAAGGTTTTGTTCCAAACTGATGAGCATGCTGGTCGAAGATAAAAGTAAGACGCTTCGAGTTTTGGTTGCCACCTCAGGAGATACCGGAAGTGCTGTTGCCAATGGTTTTTTGGGCGTTCCAGGTGTGGAAGTGATTATTCTTTTTCCCAAAGGAAAAGTCAGTAAACTTCAGGAGAAGCAGTTTACCACATTGGGGCAAAATATCACCGCCTTGGAGGTGGAGGGAGTCTTTGATGACTGTCAGACCTTGGTGAAGCAGGCTTTTTTGGATAGGGAATTAAATGAAAAGCTGATGCTGACCTCGGCAAATTCCATCAATATAGCAAGGTGGATTCCGCAATCCCTGTACTATTTCTATGCTTTTTCCAGGTTGCCTAAGACTAGTAAAAAAGTTGCATTTGCAGTTCCAAGCGGGAATTTCGGGAATATCGGAGCTGGGGTTTTGGCACAGCAGATGGGCCTGCCGATAGCACAGTTTGTGGCAGCAACCAATGTAAATAAGGTAGTTCCCGAATATTTGCATGGCTCACCTTTTAAGGCCATGCCCTCCATCCCGACTGTGTCCAATTCTATGGACGTGGGCAATCCAAGTAATTTCCCAAGGCTTCTTGCGCTATATGAAGGAGATGAGAATCGGTTACGGGAAAACGTGAAAGGGTATTTCTACACCGATGAGCAAACGGTGGAGGGCATTCAAGCAATACAGCCAAAGGGATATATACTCGACCCTCATGGAGCAGTGGGATATTTGGGTTTGAAAGACTTTATGGCCGAAAATCCAGGTTATGTGGGAGTCTTTTTGGAAACGGCCCATCCGGGTAAATTCCGGGATGTGGTGGAGGAAGCATTGGGAGAAAAATTGGTGCTACCGGAGCGATTGGCGGCTTTTCTGCAAGGAGAAAAACAGGTGATCCCGATGGGAAAAGGATTTGATGAGTTTAAGGGGTTTTTGGAGGGGTTGGATTGATGAAATAAAAAGTGATAGTATCATTTGATACCATCCTACTTTTTGTTTTGCATTTCGAAAACCAATATCCTTCACTATTTTCAACCTCTATTTCAAACCTAATCTAACCATGCGTCAATCAATCCCTTACCTTAGTTTGCTGGTCATTGCAGGAATCGCCTGTTCCCAGCCTCAAGAAACTACTCAGACAGTCGAGGCCGACTCCACCGCTTCTGAATTCGCTCATCCCCCACTTGTTGAACACATCTACACCGCCGATCCCTCAGCCCATGTTTTTGAAGGTAAAATCTTCATTTATCCATCGCACGATATTGAAACCGATGTAGCTCAAGATGACATGGGTTCGCATTTTGACATGAAGGATTACCATGTGCTTTCTATGGAAAGTCCGGGAGGACCAGTCACCGACCATGGAGTTGCGCTCAAACTCGAGGATGTGCCTTGGGCGGGTCGCCAGCTATGGGCACCGGATGCAGCAGAGAAAGATGGGAAGTATTACCTCTACTTCCCTGCCAAGGACAAGCAGGATATTTTCAAAATAGGAGTAGCAGTTTCTGATCGTCCGGAAGGACCTTTCAAAGCCGAGCCGGAACCCATCACTGGAACTTTCAGTATGGATCCCTCAGCTTTCCAGGATGGCGATGATTACTATCTTCTCTGGGGAGGAATCTGGGGCGGTCAGCTTCAATGGTATGAAGATCAAAAGCTGGTAGAAGGACGAAAAGGTCCAACAGATGGTATTCCAGCACCAGACGAAAAAGCCTTAATGCCATACATTGCCAAGCTTTCTGAGTCGATGACTGAAATCGATGAGACGCCAAAGGAAGTTTTGATTTTGGATGAAAATGGTGAGCCAATCAAAGCAGGAGACAATGATCGGAGGTTCTTTGAAGCAGCCTGGATGCATCAATACGAAGGAAAATACTACCTGTCCTATTCTACCGGTGACACCCATTTTATCGCTTATGCAACTGGAGACAGCCCTTATGGGCCTTTTACGTACCAGGGAAATGTCTTAGAACCAGTTCAGGGCTGGACCAATCATCATTCTATTGTGGAGTTTGAGGGCAAATGGTATCTTTTTTACCATGATACTGAGCTATCAGGAGAGACTCCACTTAGGAATATCAAAATGGCTGAGTTAACCCACCTACCTGACGGAAAAATTCAGAATATCAATCCCATGAAGTAATGCAAAAGCCGGATTCTGTCCGGCTTATTTCTTACGTTCGATGGTGTAACTGACGAGGTCTTTGAGGGATGTCTTAAATTCGGAATCAGGAAAGTCCTTTAGGATATCCAAAGCTTCTTGATAGAAGTCATTCATCTTCCCTTTGGCATATTCCAGTCCACCGCTTTTCTTCACAAAGTCAATTACCTGAGCTACAGCTTTCTTATCTTCTGATTTGTTTTTGATCAGGGAGATAATTCTTCTTTTTTCTAACCAGTCTGCATTTCTCAAGGCATAGATCAGCGGAAGTGTCATTTTCTTTTCCTTGATATCAATGCCTACGGGTTTACCGATTTCATCCTCCCCATAGTCGAAAAGGTCATCTTTGATCTGGAAAGCCATCCCGACTTTTTCTCCGAAATCACGCATTTTGCTTACGTTCTCCAAGTCGGCTCCCACACTTGATGCGCCAACTGCACAGCAAGAGGCGATGAGACTGGCTGTTTTTTGTCGGATAATCTCGTAATAAACATCTTCGTCTACATCCAGTTTTCGGGCTTTATAACTTTGCAGAAGTTCACCTTCTGACATTTCCCTTACGGCATTGGAGACGATTTGCAGCAGATTAAAGTCTCCATTGTCCACGGAAAGGAGTAGCCCCCTCGACAGCAGGTAATCCCCAACCAAAACGGCGATTTTGTTCTTCCAGAGTGCATTTACAGAAAAAAATCCCCGGCGGTAGTTCGCATCATCCACCACGTCATCATGCACTAGGGTAGCTGTATGAAGGAGTTCGATAAGCGCAGCTCCTCTGTGGGTAGAGTCGTTGATCTGTCCACAAACACCAGCTGTCAAAAACACAAACATGGGTCGCATCTGCTTACCCTTGCGCTTGACAATGTAATTGGTGATGTGGTCAAGGAGCTTGACTTTGCTCTTCATAAAATCCCTAAACTTCTGCTCGAATTCCATCATTTCGGCAGCAATCGGGACTTGGATTTGTTTGAGGTCAGGTTTCATCAGGAATGCGAGCGTAAAAATAGCATGCTTTGGGTGCAGTGCAAGAAATCTTTTGGCTTTACTGACAAACGGTCTACATCCCGAAACGTTTATAGATTTTCTGTATTTTGTATTTTATTGATTTATCATAACCCCCACTACGATGAAAAAGCTAAGTATTGAAATTAAATGGGCACTAATTTTTGTGGCTATGATGCTGATTTGGATGGTCTTTGAGAAATCCATGGGTTGGCACGATGAGAAGATTGCTGATCATGCTACTTATACCAATTTGGTAGCTATCCCCTCGATTCTGATTTATGTGTTAGCGCTTCGGGACAAAAAGAAGAATTTCTATGGAGGATACTTGAGTTTCAAGCAAGGCTTCGTATCAGGGATGATCATTACCTTGATTGTGGCCATGCTTACTCCATTGAGTCAGTATATCACCTCTACTTACATTACTCCCGACTATTTTTCCAATGTGATCGAATATTCAGTAAGCACTGGTATCATGGAGAGAAGCGCTGCAGAGGAGTTTTTCAATTTGAAAAGTTATATCATCCAAGCCACTATAGGAGCCTTCATTATGGGTTTGATTACCTCCTTGGTCGTAGCTTTTTTGGTGAAATCAAAAAAAGGTACACCTATGCCCTCTGCCAGCTAATCCTAATCTGACTAATTCTATTTATGTATCTTTGATTTTTCTAATCAATCTGCCCCTTGGAGGAAAAATATATCAAGCACAAATACGATCCTATCCTTCCTAGTAAGGATGAGTGGCCTGTTGTCAAATTGGCGCGTGAGCGAAAGGAATTTGTCAAAAAAGTATCTGAAAATGCTCAAGGTAGGATATTGAAGCTTACTTCCAACAATATGGAAATATTGAAGGAAGAGCTGGAAACTACTCGCTACCGAGAGAAGCTTCGAATCAAGCAAAATCCATGGGTGGTGGACCCAGATGATGAGGGAGCCTTTTGGGGAAAAGTCAAAGAGTCTCTTCTTCATGCGAGTTCGGAGACAAGCCTTTCCAAAAAGCAACGGGAAGCGATTTATAAGGAAATATTAGAATCCATTACTTCCCGGTATTCAGAGGAAATTGCCAGCAATTTTAAGCATCAGCATTACAAGTTTATTCGGAGCGTGGTCACCTTTGGATTTGCACGCTTGCTCAATGCGGCCCGGGTAAAAGGATTTCGATCCATTTTTTCCAATCAGTACACCCTACAGGATAAGATACAAATCACTGGGGAAACCGATCAACTCAGAGATTTGGCTACAAAAGGCACCATTGTGATGGTTCCTACGCACTTTTCCAATCTGGATAGTATTCTTATTGGGTGGATTATTTCAGTGCTAGGATTACCTCCATTTATCTATGGCGCTGGATTGAATCTCTTCAATATTTCCATTTTTGCCTACTTTATGAATGCGCTTGGAGCATATAAAGTAGATCGTCGAAAAAAGAATTTGGTCTACTTGGAGACCTTAAAAACCTATTCCAAAGAGGCTATTCAGTTCGGGTGTCATTCGCTCTTTTTCCCTGGAGGCACACGTAGCCGAAGCGGTATGATTGAGAGCAAACTCAAATTAGGCTTACTTAGCACAGCTATTGAAGCCCAGCGAAATAATTATCAGGAGGGCATCACCGGGATTTCAGGTAAAATCTTCGTGGTACCCGTCACGATCAACTATCACTTTGTCTTGGAGGCGCCTAGTCTAATACGAGATCACTTAAGTATCACCGGGCAGGAGCGCTATTACAAAGAGAATGATGAGTTCTCTACTTCTTACAAAATCTCGAAGTTCCTCGTCAAGTTTTTTACCAAGGGTTCAGATATTTCTGTTTCTGTTGGGAAAGCGATGGATGTCCTGGGAAATTATGTCAACGAAAAGGGGGAGAGCTTGGATCAGCATGGAAGAGTGATTGATACCAGTCATTATTTCAGATCAGGAGGCAAGGTGACTGTGGATTCTCAGCGAGAGGAAGAATACACCCACATGCTCGGAAGGAGAATTGTAGAGGAGTTTCACCGGATCAATCGGGTGTTTAGCTCACATTTGGTAGCCTTTACAGCATTCGAACTCATCAAAGCCAAAAACTCCAAATTGGATCTATTTGACTTGATTAGATTGCCAGAAGAGGAAATTTTTATTGAATATGAAGAATTCAAGGATGCTTGTCAGCGAGTGTATGATCAGATTCTAATTCTTCGTGAGCAGGGATTGATCAAAATTGCTCCACACATGAAGCGAAGTCTAGAGGAAATTATCGCTCATGGACTCGATAACGTGGGGATGTATCATGCCAAGCGGCCTTTGATCCGAAATAAAAAAGGTCAAATAGTGACCGAGGACATGAGTTTACTTTATTTCTATCACAATAGACTACACGGCTATGAGCTCGAGAACCTTTTCTGATTCATCATTGATCGGTGTAGTAGGCGTAGGTTCTTTTGGGACCGTCATCGCCAATATGCTTGCTGAAAAAAACCAAGTTTTGGTTTATGCAAGAAATGCTGAGGTCGTTGCAGAGATTAATGAAAATCATACGGCGCAGGGCAAATCAATGCATGAATCCATTGTGGCTACACAGGATCCTCAGCAGCTTTGTGAATCCTGCCAAACCATTTTTTTCATGGTTCCCAGTTCGGCATTTCAGGATGTCGCCAGGAAATTCTCTCCTTTCCTTCAGCCCTATCATTTAGTCATTCACGGTACGAAGGGACTTTGTCTGGATTTGCCTGAAGGGCAAAGTTTGGATGAGGTGAAAAACCTTGACCGTAACCGCATTCTGACCATGAGCGAAGTGCTACAGAAAGAGACTGTGGCAGTTCGCGTGGGTTGCCTAGCCGGACCGAATATCGCAAAGGAGCTTTCCAAAGGTCAACCTGCAGCAACGGTGATTTCTTCTAAGTTCAACGAGGTGATTTTGGAAGGTCAGCGTTTGCTTCGATCTGAAAAATTCCAGGTTTACGGCAATTCCGACATCATCGGAGTAGAGCTAAGTGGGGTATTGAAGAATATCATTGCCATAGCTGCAGGAGCACTGGCAGGTTTGGGTTTGGGAGAAAATGCCAAAGGGCTACTTATTTCCCGTGGGATGGTGGAGATGGTACATTTAAGTCGTGCCTTAGGAGGTAGTGTGAAATCAGCCTTTGGGCTAGCTGGTGTGGGGGATTTGGTGACCACTTGCAACTCGGTGAATTCTCGAAATTTCACGGTAGGCTATCGCCTTGCAAAGGGAGAAAAATTACCTCAGATCCTAGATGAAATGGAAGAAGTGGCAGAGGGAATTAATACTGTGAAAATTATCAAAGGTTTTTTGGAGGCATCAGATTTACGAGCACCAATTACAGAAAACCTGTACCGGGTTTTGTTTGAAGATCTGGAGATAGAGGAAGCACTTCAGTTTCTGATGAAATACCCTTTCAACGTGGATGTTGACTTCGTATAGACATAAAAAAAGCTCTTCATTTTGAAGAGCTTTTTTGTTGGTTTTATTCCACAGGCAGAAGTTTGACTAGCAGGCCTGTTCCTTCTGTGATGGCGTAAAGATATCCATCCGGACTTTCAGATACTTGTCTCACTCGTCCGATGTCTTGGAACATCACTTCTTGTGAAAGTGCAGTTGCTCCATCCATGTCTACTCGGTTGATGTGCATTTTTGCTAAAGCTCCTATCAAAATATCTCCTTTCCAGTTGGGATATCTGTCAGAAGTGACCATAGTCATGCCGCAAGTTGCGATTGATGGCACGTAATAAGTGACAGGCTGTTCCATCCCTTCTTTTTCGGTGATTTCAGTGATTGGTGTTCCATCGTAATTTTGCCCGTAAGTAATCACAGGCCAACCGTAGTTTTTGCCTTTTTCGATCAGGTTGAGTTCATCACCACCCATTGGGCCGTGCTCTGCTTCCCAAAGTCTGTTATTCGCTTTGTCAAAATATAATCCTTGTGGATTTCTATTTCCATAAGACCAAATGGAACCTACTGCGCCTTCCTCATTGACAAAAGGATTGTCTGCAGGAATTCTACCATCGTCATGAATTCTGTGAACTTTTCCATGAGCATTGGTCAAGGTTTGAGCATTTTCAGGCTTATTTCCTTTGTCTCCATTGGAAAAATAGAGATAGCCTTCATTATCAAATACAATGCGGCTTCCAAAGTGACGTCCACCTTCCCATTCAGGCATGGCCACAATGAGCTCTTCCTGATCAATTGCATTATTGTTGTCATCAAGCTTAAAACGCATAATCGTTAAAGCCCCTTTATTGTCAGGGAATGGCTTTGCGTAAGCAATGTAAATCCAGCCATTCTCAGCATGATTTGGATGTGCTGCGACATCCAAAAGACCTGCTTGATTCACTTCATGAACTTCCGGAAGACCTGTCACTTTTTGACCGGTAAATTCATCGTTTTCGAAAATCAATATTTCACCTTTTCGCTCAGTTACGAGCATTTTTCCATCCGAAAGCCAAGTCATACCCCATGGGCTCTCGAATTCGGTGAATAGTGTATCTACTTTGATAAGGTGCTTTTCAGTTTGCTGTGCGAAAGTAGGGTCTACTGGCTCAGGCTGATTGATATCATCTGCTTCCTTTGTTGCGCAGGAAACAGTGGCTAGCATTCCAGCACCGATCAATATCCAAAGATTGTATCTGTTCATATCATTTAGGTTTGAAATCCGAAGGTACAGTTTCTAGTACAAATTTCAATCAGAATGGTTTTAAACGGTCGCAGAGATCTTCGATTTTTCGATGTGCTTAATCGCTTGGTCAACCATTTCTTCTGAGCCGATAAATAGTGGTGTACGCTGGTGAAGGGAGTCGGGGAGAATATCCAAAATTCTGGATTTTCCATCCGTAGCTTTTGCTCCTGCCTGCTCTGCAATAAAGGCCAATGCATTTGCTTCATATAATAACCGGAGCTTACCATTGGGGTTGTTTTTAGTCGCTGGATACAGGTAAATGCCTCCCTTAAGCAAGTTTCGATGAAAGTCAGCCACCAAAGACCCAATATAGCGGGCCGCATATCGTTTTGATTTACATTCATCAATGTAATCCTTGATACCTTCCTGCCAATCCAGCTCCAATCCTTCGTTAATGGAATAGATTTTTCCTGATTTGGGCGCCTTGATTTGTGGGTGTGAAAGAAAAAACTCCCCTAGGCTGGTCTCATAGGTGAACCCATTTACTCCAAAGCCGGTGGTATATACCAGCATGGTAGAAGAACCATAGAGTACATACCCTGCTGCTACTTGCTCCGAACCTGGTTGCATGATATCTTCCATCTGAATGGGACTTCCAAGTGGAGTCTTTCGTCTGTAAATTGAAAAAATCGTCCCTATGCTGATATTTACGTCAATATTTGAGCTTCCATCCAAAGGGTCAATGGCCACGACGTATTTGCCGGATTTATTTTTCAGGTCGATGACAGCATCCTCTTCTTCAGAAACAATGGCGCACACTTCACCGCCTTTGCTCAGTGCGCGCATAAATCGGATATTGGCGATCACATCCAGCTTTTGTTGCTCTTCGCCTTGGACATTGGTTTGACCAAAAGCCCCGCCAATATTGGCTAGGCCTGCACGATTTGTTTCCCGGTTCACGATCTTTGCTGCAAGGGCAATATCTCGCAAAAGTTGGGAGAGTTCTCCGGAGGCAAAAGGAAAATCGCTTTGTTTGAATTTGATAAAGCGATCAAGGGTGGTGCCCACAGAGTAGGCCATGCCACTCTGATCGGGTTGATAAGGATTAATTTTCATTATTAGAAAAGTACAATATTTGGGTTTATATTCTTCTCGAAATTAGAAAGAAAATTGGATGGCAAAAACAATCGTTTTCAAATTTGGTGGAGCATCCGTCAAAGATGCTGAATCTATAAAAAACTTAGCTGAAATTTTGCGTAATCGATTGCGTAATTCGACGCTTTTAGTCATTTCAGCAATGGGGAAGACGACCAATGCACTGGAAAAATTACTACAGTTTCGATTGGATAATTTGGATATATCTTCAAATTATACAATTTTAAAAAATTTTCATTTGGAAATATGCCAAGCGCTTTTTCCTTCTGGCCATCCTGTATTTTCCAGAGTAAAAAATCTCTTTGTTCAACTGAGCCATGAACTCGAAAAGCCCATCAGCCCTGAGAATTATGATGAGGCCTACGATCGGATAATTTGCTTTGGAGAATTGATTTCCAGTCGGATTGTGGCAGAGTATCTCTGTGAAATAGGGTTGATTGTGGTCTGGCAGGATGCCAGGGAATTGATTAAAACAGACTCCAATTTTCGCTTTGCAAATGTGGATTGGGAGAAAACCAGAAAGAAGTCAAAAAAGATGCTTGAACCTGTTTTGGAAAAGTTTCCGGTAATAACTCAGGGTTTCATAGGGAGTGATTCTGGGGGGAAGACCACTACTTTGGGAAGGGAAGGATCGGATTTCTCCGCGGCTATATTGGCATCCTGTCTTGATGCTCGATCAGTGACTATCTGGAAGGATGTGCCCGGAGTACTCAATGCAGATCCAAAGCTTTTCCCGGAATCGGTGCTTTTTGATGAATTGGATTACCTTCAGGCCGCTCAGATGACTTTTTATGGAGCTACCGTGATTCACCCAAAGACGATCAAGCCTCTTGCCAATCGTAAAATTCCGCTTTTTGTCAAGTCTTTTTTGAAGCCGGATGAGTCGGGTACCAAGATCCATGATACAGGAGCGCCTAATTTGTTACCTACGATTATTTTGAAGCAAAATCAGATATTGGTCACGTTCCGGGTTACGGATTTCACTTTTCTCAATGAGTCACATATTCATGTGATCTATCAGCAATTAGATGAGTTAAAGTTGCAGGTTAATCTTTTACAGACCACTGCGATGGGGGTTTCACTCGTTTTGGATGATCAGCTATTTAAACTGGAAAAATTGATTTTAGCTTTAAAAGGCAGTTTTACCATTCGTTACAATGATGGCTTGGAGCTTTTGACTGTTTTAAATCCTCAATTGGCTGATCTGAATTTATTTACTAAAGACCGGGAAGTGCTATTGGAACAAAGTAGCCGACATGCTTTCCAAATTGTCAGGAGATAGTGCGGAGAAGAAATGGAATAGTCTTCTTTGGGAGGAATTTTGTATTTTCATTCCTGCTCTCATTTTACATGAAGCCTTTCTAGAAAAAGTCTTTCATGAAACCTTCAAAAAAAGAAAAGATTATGAAGTCAAGAAGATCATTTTTGCTCAAGACAGGCCTTTCAGCACTTGCTATTGCGGTGCCAAAAATTGAAAGTTTTTCAGGGGGATCGCCAAAAAAATTTGCTGCTATCAGACCCGTTCAAGATGGTCCTGTTTTGAAAGTAGCCTTGATGGGATTGGGGAGTTATGCAGCTCGTGTTGCAGATGCAATGCAAAGCTGGAAGCGTGCAAAAATTACAGGATTGATTAGTGGCACTCCTTCCAAACTGGAGTCCTGGAGTAAAAAATATGCTGTTCCTGCGGCTAATTGCTATAATTACGATACCTACCATCAGATAAAAGACAATCCGGATATTGATGCTGTTTATGTCATCACACCCAATGCTTTGCATAAACCGCATGCATTGGGAGTGGCTGCAGCTGGAAAGCATGTGATTTGTGAGAAGCCCATGTCAGTCAATGCTAGTGATGCGAAGGAAATGGTGGAATTTTGTGAAAAAGCTGGAGTTCATTTGCTAATCGGCTACCGGATGCATTTTGAGGCAAATACTTTAAAAGTGGTCAATATGAGGCGAGATGGTGCATTTGGGGAAATTAAATTTTTCCAAGGGCTGAGTGGTTTCCGCATTGGTGATCCGAATCAATGGCGGCTCAATGCTGAGTTAGCAGGTGGTGGAGCAATGATGGATATCGGGATTTATTCTATCAATGGTGCCCGATATATGGTAGGAGAGGAGCCTATTTGGGTTACAGCTCAAGAAGTCAAAACAGACCCTGTAAAGTTTAAGGAAGGGGTCGATGAGACCATCACTTTCCAAATGGGTTTTCCTTCAGGGGTTGTAGCTTCTTGTCTTTCGACTTACAGCATGAATAATTTGGATAAGTTCTTCCTCAATGGAACCAATGGATATGCCGAAATGCAACCTTCCACAGGCTATGGACCTATCAAGGGGCGTACACATCAAGGGCCATTGGATGAACCTCATGTAACCCATCAAACTACCCAGATGGATGAGATGGCGGCGATTATTTTGAATGGAAAGAAAGCATCGATCCCAGTAGATGGAGAGGAAGGATTGAAAGATATGGTCATCATCGACGCGATTTATAAAGCAGTGAAAACGGGTGGAAAGGTTGATTTGGTTTAGGATTAATTCCACAAATCAATGATGGCTCTATTGAAAGCGGTTAATGATTTTTTGAATTCCCGGCAGATAGGCTTCTCCGAATAAATTGAGGTGAACCAAAAGGGGGTACAGATTATAAACTCCAATTCTCGACTCGAATTCCGGTTCCAGGGGAAGGGCTGATTCGTAGGAATCATAGAATTGCCGGTCAAATCCCCCAAACAATCTGCTGAAAGCCAGATCCATTTCCCGGTGTCCAAAATAGATGGCAGGGTCGATCAGGCTCGGTTCCCCCGAATCTGTGGGTATTACATTCCCGCTCCAAAGATCACCATGTACGAGTGAGGGTTTTTCTTTCGGGAAAATACCTTCGAGTTTGGGATAGATTTCCTGGAATTTTTTCAGAAAATCCAAAGGAATCAAGCGGTCAAAATAAGCCTTTCCCAAAAGGGGCTCCAAGCGCTGTTCAATAAAAAAGTCTAGCCAGTCATCTGTATCGGGATTCTTTTGATAGAGGGAAGCGATGAAATTATCAGATTCCAGACCAAAAGTCTCCCGCTGAGTCAGGTGAAGATGGGCTAATCCGATGCCAAGATTTTCCCAGTAGTTGGGTTGCTTTTTACCGCCAGCTAAGAACTCTGTGAGCAAATAATTGTAATCGTCTACTCGACCATACCCGTAGACTTCCGGTACCTTCAGGAAGGTTGATTTTCTCAGCAGATCCAAGCCTTGAGCTTCACGTGCTAAAATATCTTTTTCGTGATCAAAGTTGAGTTTCAGAAAAAATGTACCCTCTGAACAGGCAAGTCTGATTCCTTGGTTGTGATTGCCTGCAGCGATGAGTGTGGCAGACTTAAATTCTGCCAAAGGGCCTAGTGTCTGGAAAAGAATTTGTTCATAAATCCCATTCAAATCAAGCATAAAGCTGATGTCGTTCTTTCAATTCCTGTAAAAAATCTTCTATGGCCCGATCTAAAATATCATAGATTTTGTGGAATTCTTCTTCACCGCCATAATAGGGGTCTGGAACTGGTTGGCCTTTTTCTTCCTCCACAAAATCCCGCATGAGATAGATGATTTTGTCGGGGAAACCATATCTGATTTTAAGTTTATCTAGATTTTGGAGATTCTGATTGTCCATGGCGATGATGTAATCAAACTCACGGAAATCCACACGGTTTACTTGCCTCCCACGATGTTTGATCGACATGCCGTAATGTTTTGCACAGCGAATAGTCCGTTCATCAGGGAGCTCCCCGATGTGAAAGTCAGAAGTGCCAGCACTGTCAGACTTGAAGAAAGAATCAAGCCCTTTGTTATGGATTTTATGATTAAAAATTGCTTCAGCTAGAGGCGATCGGCAAATATTTCCAAGACAGACAAAAAGAACCTTAATCATGTATTCTGCATTCTCATTTTAAAGTTTACCCAAGAGGTAACTTTGAAATTAAAAATTTTTAAATGTAATCGAACAAAAGAGCACCCATATTTTTAAAAAAATATGAATGAGAAGCTACTAATTTTAAATCTTCTCTAGGGAAAGCTTAATTTTAGCCATGCAATGGATCTACAATTTCTTTCTTCGGGTGGTGGAATTTCTTTTTCCAGTTGCAGCTATATTTTCTACTAAGATCGCTGATTTTGTAAAGGGGAGGGAAGGCCTCTTTGAGCGATTGAGAACTTTTGTTCTTGATCCTGAAAGACCTGTAATCTGGTTTCATGTCGCCTCTTTGGGGGAATATGAGCAGGCGAGGCCGGTGATGAGCGGATGGAAGCGGCGAAAGCCTGAAGTACAGATTTTGGTCAGTTTCTTTTCACCTTCAGGATTTGAGCCAATCTCAAAAAAGAATGAACCGGTCCTTGATTTTATCACTTACCTGCCACTTGACAGGCCTAGTTATGCTAGGAAATTTCTTGATATCGTTCGGCCGGACATTATTTACTTCGTCAAGTATGATCTTTGGTTTAATTTTCTCAAAGAAAGCTCTTCTCGTGGTATTCCTCTCTACTTGATTTCTGCAAGCTTTCGGGAAGATCAGGTTTATTTTAGGCGAAAGGGATTTTTCAGAGCTCCAATATTTTTCTTTGACCATATTTTCACTCAAAATGAGGAAAGTGATAAGCTCCTTGAAGGAATCAATTTTCAATCTTACACAAGAGTTGGTGATACTCGCTTTGATCGGGTAGCGGAGACCGCTAGGGTTCCGAAGAGATTCCCCCAAATCGAAACTTGGCTAGGGGAAAAGCCTGCGGTCGTTCTAGGTTCTGTTTGGCAAGAAGATATGGATTTACTCATTCCTTTGATCAATCAAAATATAGACTTCAAGTGGATCATTGCTCCGCATAGTATGAACCCAGGGCCAATGCAAAGTTGGGAATCTCAAATAAAGGCCGAATGTCAATTTTATACCTCCTGGGATCAGAAGAAAACCACGGAGGTGCTAATTATTGATACCATCGGAATGCTCGCCTCTTTGTATCAATTTGCACAGGTTTCCTATGTAGGAGGTGCATTCGGAGAGGGCTTACACAATATCTTGGAGTCGATTGGCTTTGGCACTCCTGTTATTTTTGGGAGGGTTCGAAAAGTAGGAAAATTTCCTGAGGCTCAAGAGTCAATCAAACAGGGTTGTGGATTTGAAGTGGAGGATTTCTCAGCACTAAAAACTGCTTTTGATTCTTTAAAGAATCCAGAAAACTTGGAGAGAAGTAGGATTTCAGCAAATTCTTGGGTAGAAAGCAATCGGGGTGCGACTGAAAGAATTTTGGATTTTACCGATAACTTGCAATAAATGAAGGGAAGAGTAATCAAATCCACTGGTAGCTGGTACACCGTGAACGCCGAAGGAAAGTACATTCAGGCAAGGTTAAAGGGGAAATTCAAGCAGCAAGACTTGAAGCTCACCAATCCTATATCCGTGGGAGACTGGGTTGAGCTTGATGTTGAACCGGGACAGGAGACTGCTGTCATTCGGAGTATTTTACCACGTGAAAATTATGTGATCCGCAAGTCTACTCGAAATCAACACTTTTCCCATATCATTGCCAGTAATCTGGATCAGGCCATGTTGATCATCACCATGGAGCAACCCCGGACCTCTACTGGATTTATCGATCGCTTTCTCGTCAGTACAGAAAGTTTCAGGATTCCAGCCATACTTGTGGTCAACAAAATGGACTTGCTGCAATCGAAGAAAAAAGGCAAAGAATGGCTCGAGAACTTGCATGAAATTTATGATCCTCTGGATATTCCTGTGATAGAAATTTCTGCTCAAAGTGATCAGGACCTTTCGTCCCGTTTCCAAGAGTTACTTCGAGAGAAATCCACCCTGATAGCGGGGCATTCTGGAGTAGGGAAATCTACACTTTTGAATAAGTTGGTACCAAAAGCAAAGCAAAGCACCCAAGAAATATCCAAGTTTAGCAGCAAGGGAGTTCACACCACGACTTTCGCAGAACTTTTTGAACTTGATGGAGGTGGAGATCTGATTGATACTCCTGGGATCAAGGAATTTGGGATTTTGGATATCGAAGAAAATGAGCTCTCCCACTATTTTCCAGAGATGAGAGCCTATTTAGGTCATTGTAAGTTTCACAATTGCCGTCACGTCAATGAGCCGGGCTGTGTCGTACTCGAAAAGCTAGAAGAAGGGGAAATTCACCCTAGCAGATACCGGAGCTATCTGAATATGCTGGAGGAGGAGGAAAGCCATCGCTAAAAATTGATTTTGAAAGCAAGGCAAATAGGCCTAATTTTCATTTTCAAAATTTTATCATGAGCGAAGTACTCAACGACAAACAAATCCGGCAGAAAATAACCCGGATGGCTTTCGAAATCTACGAGCGTAATCTTCACACGAAAGGTGTTGTTTTCGCAGGTGTGACTGGTATGGGTTTGATCCTATCTGAGCTTTTGGCTAAAGAGCTAAGTCATATATCCGAATTGCAGGTAGAACAATTGCAGGTACAATTGGATAAGTCTGATGTTGCTAATTCTAAGATTTCACTTTCCCAAAACCTGGATTTAACAGGGAAGAGCCTGATTCTCGTAGATGATGTCCTAAATACAGGTAGGACTGTGGCTTATGCAATGAAGCCATTTTTGCAGGAGGAAATTAGTAAAATGGAGTTGGCTGTTTTGGTAAATAGAGCCCATGGTTTATTTCCTTTAAGACCTGATTACACAGGTTTTGAACTCTCTACTACGCTCAATGAGCACATCCGAGTAGATCTTTCCTCGTCAAGCTATTCTGTACACTTACACTGATATCATGTCTGTTCACTCCTCTTCTTCGGTCAAACGAGTCACTACCCATATTCTTCAGGAAATGAAAGATAGTGGGGAGAAAATATCCATGTTGACAGCCTACGATTTTTCGATGGCTAAAATTGTGGACAGTGCAGGAATTGATATTGTTTTAGTAGGTGACTCAGCTTCCAATGTGATGGCAGGCCATGAGACCACACTTCCAATTACTTTGGATCAGATGATTTATCATGCCTCCTCGGTGGTGCGAGCAGTCAAAAGAGCTTTTATTGTGGTAGATATTCCATTTGGACACTATCAGGGAAACAGCTCGGAGGCATTGCGATCTGCTATCCGAATCATGAAAGAGTCCGGTGCCCATGCCGTCAAGGTAGAAGGGGGCTCTGAGATCAAAGAGTCAGTTAGCAGAATTCTAAGTGCAGGTGTCCCCGTCATGGGGCACTTGGGTTTGACTCCTCAGTCTATTTATAAATTTGGGACCTACACTGTCAGAGCAAAGGAAGAAGCAGAGGCAAAGAAGCTTTTGGAAGATGCACAAATGCTAGAGCAATGCGGATGTTTTGCGATTGTCCTTGAAAAGATACCTGCTGCCTTGGCACAGAAAGTGGCTGAATCTGTGAAAATCCCTGTGATTGGGATAGGAGCAGGTCCCGATGTAGATGGTCAGGTATTGGTCATGCACGATATGCTGGGGATTACTCAGGAGTTTAAGCCACGCTTTTTGCGGCAATATGCTGACCTTCAGTCTATAATGACTGAAGCCTTCCAAAACTATATAAAAGACGTGAAGGATAGAAAATTTCCTACCAAGTTTGAAAGCTATTGATTTACTGAATACTTCTAAATCAAAAAAGCCATCTGAGAAGATGGCTTTTGGTTTTTTAAACATTTACATGCCGCTCGGCATGATAGGAGGATCGGACAAGTGGGCCTGACTCCACATATTTTAATCCTCTCTTCAATCCTTCCTCACGATAGTGATCAAAAAGATCCGGATGAATGAATTCTGCAACTTCAATATGCATTTTGGTAGGTTGGAGGTATTGTCCTAATGTCAGGATATCACATCCATGGGCTACCAAATCATCCATCGCTTTGTAAACCTCATCTTTGGTTTCTCCAAGGCCTAGCATGATACCAGTCTTGGTTCGTTTTCCATACTCTTTGGTCAATTTAATCTGCTCCAAAGAACGATTGTATTTAGCCTGAGGTCTTACTCTTCTGTAGAGACTTTCCACAGTTTCCATATTATGAGAAACGACTTCCTGTCCTGCACTGATCATTCGGTATAATGCATCCCAATTTGCCTTGACATCGGGAATAAGTGTTTCTATGGTTGTTTCTGGAGAAAGCTCTTTGGTCTGTACAACTGTCTGATACCAAATTTCGGCGCCGCGATCTTTACGCTCATCTCGATTGACTGAGGTAATTACTGCATGCTTGACCCCCATCAATTTGATGGCCTCAGCCACCCTTCTTGGCTCGTCTTCATCATACTCAGGTGGCCTACCTGTCGCGACAGCACAGAAGGAACAAGATCGGGTACATACATTTCCCAAAATCATAAAGGTAGCAGTACCAGCACCCCAACACTCACCCATGTTGGGACAGTTTCCACTTTCGCAAATCGTGTGAAGTTTATGTTGATCGACAAGTTTGCGAACTTTGGCATACTCCTTACCCACTGGAAGCTTGACTCTCAGCCAATTAGGCTTTTTTCTGCGAGTTGATTCCTCGGATATTACGGGTAATTCTATCATTCTATTGGATTTTCAGGGTCAAAATTAAATTTTATTCCGGGAAATACCACCAGTCTATTTTCGGAATCCGTAGTAGAAGGTGAAATAGGCAGCTTGGAAAAACTGACGATTTTCAGCAGTGGGTATCAATGGAATTTCCTTGTTAAAACCTTCAATCATGTATCCTAGTTCCAAGCCGGTGACATTGCTTCTAAAGACTCCAAATTCAAGATTGATGGCTGCTTTTGCATTTGCACCTATTGCAAGTTGAGATTCCCCAAGTCCTTCGAACAATCTTCCTGTTCCTAGAATATTAAACCGGCTTTGATGTACTTCAGGGTTATATTGTTCTCTTACTGTTTCCAGTCTATTTACTGCATATTCAATGTAATATGGGGCGATCAAACCAATACTTGGACCAACTGCAGCCAGGGCAGAGACTTGCACACCTTGATTTGGTGCTTTTCGGAAGAGGATCACTTCCCGTCCATATTGTGGTCTTATGGAGTACAGATAATTGGATTTTCCAAAGATGTAACTATTGCCTAATACAGTATTGTAGCGGACTTCTTTGGGATTCTTGACATTGGCTAGTTCTACAGCAAAGAAGCTGAACTGTTCATCAGATATCCTTGTACCAACTTTAAACATCAGGCCTCCAATCAGACCTCCATTGGTATTTTTATTTAGCCCAAAAATGAACTCTTTATCGTATTCATAATTACCGGCATCTTCTCGTTGCGCTAAAACTTCTGAAAAGGAAGCTACAAAAAAGAGAGCCAAAATGAATTTTATACGTATTGATATCATGGGAGCTTTTATTACCCTATTTTTGGTTACCTATTTAACTGAAAATTAAAAGTAAGAGTTTAGACTCGTGATAAAAAGTGCCTATCTGGAATTTTAATCTATGTATTAATCAGGTAATTCTAGATTCCTAGAACCTATAAACCCAAATTACTATGTGTTTTTTATTCAACAGTTTTCGGGAATGGAAGTCCTACTGTGAAGAAAAGGATGTTTCATTGCCTCAATCGGTCATTGAATACGAATGTGAGCAAAAAGGAGCAACTCCAGAAAAAATTCAGGCTGGCCTGCTTCAAGCCTACCAAGTGATGAAGGAAGCAGTTCATACCGGACTGGAAAAAGACATGAAGTCTAGGTCTGGAATGATAGATAATGGAGCCAAAAAGGTTTTCAATCATCCCTTGACGGTACTATCTCCAGAATTTCAAAAATTAATCAGTCGAGCTTTAGCTGCAAAGGAAGTAAACTCTTGTATGGGAAGGGTAGTCGCAGCTCCGACTGCAGGAGCATCCGGGATCTTACCCGGAACAATGGTTACTCTTCAGGAGATTCACGGATTATCTGATGAAAAGATTGCAGAGGGCCTTCTGGTAGGTGCAGGAATCGCTTTGATTATTGAGCAAAAAGCGAGTTTGGCGGGTGCAGTAGGAGGTTGCCAAGCAGAAACTGGCTCTGCCGCAGCAATGGCCTCAGGAGCGATAGTTTACTGCTTGGGAGGTTCTTTAGACCAAGTTTTTAATGCAGTAGCTATCACCATACAATGTATGCTAGGCCTAGTCTGTGATCCTGTAGCTGGGTTAGTAGAAGTCCCTTGTGTAGTCAGAAATGCTAGTGCTGCTAGTATTGCTTTTAGCTCAGCTCAAATTGCCTTGGCGCAAGTATCAGCTGTGATTCCTGTAGATGAGTGCATAGAGGCTATGGGAGAGATTGGAGCTTCAATGGAAAGTCGCTACAAGGAAACAGCTCTAGGAGGCTTGGCTGCTACACTTACCGGTCAGCAAATTTCCGAACGCGTACTGATCCAAGATATTGAAATTTTACCAGATGAGGAGTTACCCGATTAGGGCCTTGAAGAAAGGAATTTCTAGAATTTGATCGATACTCAGGCTAAATACTGTAGCCCAAAAAATAGCACTCCATAGCATGTGGAAGTAGATCTGTCGTTTTTTGGAACCGAAAGAGACCAGGATCAAAGTTCCTCCGATCGGAGTGAAAATCAGTGGCGTCAGGAAAGCAATTCCAATTTCACCGTATTTTTTCCATAAGGTTACGATCTTTCTATTTTTTGGGGTAAAAATTGGTTTTTTCTTTCTGATGCGTAATAGGAGCTTCTCTTTAAACTTTTTCCCTAAAAGCGTAAAAATCAAAACGCTGGACATCATTCCTGCCACTGTTACTAAGATGGTGGTCACCACCCCAAAACCTGCAGCAGGTGCTAGTACAGGCCCAGCAATAAATTTGAAGTAAGAGAGGAAATAGATTCCTAGAAGGCTGATAATTGACTCTTTCATATGTCTGTAATTGATTTTCAGAGGTCATATGGAATCTCGCTTGGTTGATCGTCATACAAGTGTGGGATGCACACATCATGCTCGATTTCATAGAAGGAAAAACATGTATGCCAAATAGGTCAAGAAGAGGATACTTCCTTCCATTTTTGAAATCTGCATTTTGGTTTTGATCAATGGAAATAATAAAACTGTAATTCCAATCATCCACCAAAAATCAACTCGGATAAATTCATCGGCTACGCTTATGGGTTCAATTATGGCAGTAATACCAATGATGGAAAGGATATTCATAATATTACTCCCGAGGATATTTCCTAGGGCCATATCCGTTTCCTTGGCCAATGCGGCCATGATTGAGGTGATCAATTCCGGAAGGCTTGTACCAATGGCTATGATGGTCACACCTATCACCCGTTCAGAGACTCCAAAATTACGTGAAATCAAAACTGCATTTTCCACTAGAAGGTCTGATCCAAAATACAAGCCTATAATACCTCCGAAAAAGAAAAGGATAGCTTTCCACCAAGGGAAATTTTTGACTTGTTCGATTTCCTCTTCTACCTCTTTGGATTCCTTCACTACTCCTTTTTTTTCCAACCAAAAGAGGTAAATATTGAAGCTGACAAAGGCAATGAACATGGCGATTCCCTCCCAGCGGTCTACCATTCCATTCACACTCACGAGATAAAAAACACCAGTTACTATCAATGTAATTAAATATTCGAAACGAATATGTCGTTTGGTGATTTTGGTTGGGTAAAAGAGTCCGCTAAGTCCTAAGACTAGACCTAGATTGGCAATATTTGATCCTACCACATTTCCTATGGATATATCGCTATTTCCTTTCAGAGCGGCATTGATACTCACCAAAAGTTCAGGTGCTGAAGTTCCAAAGGCTACAATCGTCAGACCAATCAGCCCCGCACTCATTCCTAGCTTGACAGCAATTCCCGAGGCACCATCTACCAAGAATTTCCCGCCTAACAATAGAATGGCAAGTCCTGCTATTAATAGCAAATATTCAGTCATGATTTTAAAGTTTTGGGCCGAAAGCTAAGTCTCCGGCATCACCTAGACCAGGTAGTATATATGCTTGCTCATTCAAGCCCTGATCCAGTGCTCCTATCCACACTTGATGAGGTATAGATAAGTTTTCTTTGATATAGGCTAACCCTTCAGGTGCAGCGACTACAGCTGCTATGTGGATTTTCCTGGGTTTACCGTTGATGAATAGGCTTTCAAGAGATTTGATGAAGGATTTTCCTGTGGCAAGCATTGGATCAATGATTATCAAAGTTTTCCCTTCAAGGTCTGGACTGGCATAATAACCTAGGTTTATTTCAAGATCATCCTTGTTTCCTTCCTGTCTATAAGCTCCGATAAATCCATTCTCTGCTTTGTCAAAAAAGTCCAAAAAACCCTGATAGAAAGGTAAGGAGGCTCTAAGTACTGAAACCAAAACGACTTGCTCATCGAGTTGCAATACGTTAGTTTTCATTAAAGGGGTTTCAATTTCTACTGCTTTATATTCCAGATTTTTGGAAAGTTCATAAGCTAAAATATTACCCAACCTTCTCAAATTAGTTCGAAACCGCATTGAATCAGTTTGAATATTTCTGTCTCTTAATTCTGAAAGAAATTGAGAGGCAATTGAAGGTGTCTCTGATAAAACAAACATAAAGCGAATTTAAAAGAAAAAACCCAGCTTTGGAGTAAGCTGGGTTTTTGAATCTATGATCTTTTTTTAATTCAGGTTAAATGAAACCCTTCGGGCCATCTGTCTTGCGTCTTCAGAATTTTTATCGACGCTTGTATCTTCTCCGTAGCCCTTATAGCTGATTCGGCTACTATCGATTCCTGAGGCAATCAGCAAGTCATAGACAGCTTTAGCTCTTTTTTCAGAAAGTTTAATATTATAATCTTCTGAGCCTAATTCATCTGCATAGCCCATTATTTCCAGTGAAATCCCTGGATTCTTCTTCAGGAAGTTTGATACAAACTGAGCTGCAGAAACCGAATACTGAAGCGGTTTGGATGAGTCGAATCCAAAGTATACGTTTACAAATTGATCGTCAATTGCCTTTCGAAGGTAATCGATGGGTTCGCTGATTTCTTCAATAGGGCATCCTTGGTTCGCTGATGGACCTGGAAGGAATGGACAGTTGTCCTCATGATCTGCTAACCCGTCTCCATCTGAATCCAGCGTAATTCCTGAAGAGTTTACACGTGCATTTGCAGGAGTATTTGGCTCTTTGTCTAAGTAGTCAGGAATCCCGTCTCCATCAGAATCCTTTAGCATATCTTTTATTTCTCCGATTTGAGTGGCAAGTTCCTCTTTGGTAGCATAGCGATCAGCTGCAATGTACCAATCAGCATGTTCTTCTTTAGAACCTAGATATACATTCACCCCAAAAGTACCCGTCCACCAGACTCCAGTTGCATGGACAAATGGGTTTTCAGGAACAATAGGTTGAAATGGAGCATTAAACATGCGGCCGTCAAAAGTATAGGTCTGTCGCCCGTTAACAATCATTGAAATATCTCCCTTGAGAGCTATCCTTGAACTTATACGATATTGTGCTGTCAATCCAGAAATTATATTGTAGTGATAGTCAGGTTCAGATGGTAGTGCTCCCTCATCAAAAGTCATTCTTCCAAATCCTGCACCAAGATGTCCCAAAAATCCAAGTTTTGGTGCGAAAGACTCGAAGCTTAGCATTCTACCAAAATTGGCTACGCCTTGGAGGTCTACCCGAACATAATCAGTATCAAAAGGTAGACTTACACCCTTAGCTTCCGAAAAACTTCCAAAACCTAAATCCCCTTTTACCCCAAAATACTCATTAAACATGTAGCGGGCTCCAAGATTCACATGCCCGATATTTAAGGTGGGTGAAAGATAATTTCTAGATAGTGGGGACATAGACTTATTGAAGCCTGCGTCTATCTCAAGAGACCATCGATTGAAGTCTTGTTGGGCAACTGACGCCAAACAAGTACCGACCAAAATTAAGATGGTTAGGAAACGTTTTTTCATTTTGAAATTATTGATTGAGTAGGATGAATTTCCAAAAATATGGATTTTTATTCATTTGAGTTAAAACAAAAAAACCCACATGTTTCCATGTGGGTTTTTAAGAGTATTTTTCTGGTTATTTTACTTCGAAAGAAGCTCTTCTCGCCATTTGACGAGCATCAGCAGATGACTTGTCTACGCTAGTATCTTCGCCATATCCTTTGTAAGACAATCTTGAAGCATCTACTCCTGCAGCAACCATTAGGTCATATACTGCTTTTGCTCTTCTTTCAGAAAGCTTCATGTTGTAATCTTCTGGACCTAGCTCATCAGCATATCCTTTGATTTCAACACTTACTCCAGGATTTCTCTTAAGGAAGTTAGCAACATAATTAGCAGCACTTACAGAGTAGCCAAGCGGCTTAGCACTATCGAATGCATAGAATACGTTTACGTAACCATCATTGATCGCTTTCTTCAAGTAATCAACTTCTTCTCTTTCTTCTACTACAGGACATCCGTTTGTAGAAGCAGGACCTGGCTGGAATGGACAGTTGTCCATATGATCTGGAGTTCCATCACCATCAGAGTCAAGAGTTGTTCCGAAAGAATTTACACGAGCACCTGCTGGAGTATTTGGTTCTTTATCCAAATAATCTGGAACACCGTCTCCATCAGAGTCCTTCAACATATCTTTGATTCCATTGATCTGAGAAGCAAGCTCTTCTTTGGTAGCATATTTGTCAGCAGCGATATACCAATCAGCATGCTCGTCATTAGAACCAAGGTAGAAATTCAGACCAAGAGTTCCTGTCCACCAAGTACCGTTAGCTCCGTAGAATCCATTGTCGATATCAGGTCTGATAGCTTCAGCACCATCCCAAGTAACAGTCTGACGACCATTAAGGATAGTTGAAATATCACCTACTAAAGCAATGTTTTTAGAAAGCTTCAACTGTGGTGTGATTCCGAAGATCAATGTGTAAACATTGTCGTCAAAATCGTTGAAAGTGTTCATTTCTGGGTTAACAAGACCAATACCCGCTCCACCGTGTAGAAGAAGACCGAAGGATCTTGAGAAAGATTCGAAATTCATGATTCTTCCCACATTAGCAACACCCTGCATATTCAATCTGAAATACTTCGTGTCAAACTCTTGGCTTTGAGAATCAGCACCACGCGCCTCACGCATAGATCCAAATCCGTAGTCAAGCTTAAGACCGAACTTTTCGTTGAACATGTACCGGGCGCCAAATTCGATGTGGCCTAGGTTTAGGGTAGGAGACAAGAAGTTTCGATTAAGCGGAGCCATTGGCTTGTTAAAGCCACCTCCAACTTCTACCGACCACTTGTCGAATTCCTGTGCATTAGCTCCAATAGCTAAAGCACCTGCCATTAATGTTGAGAGTATTAGTTTTTTCATAACAAAAAATTTTTGTCCAAATTTTAAGTGTTTGATTGATGTGAGTACAAATTTATAAACTTTTAACTTACTGCAAATCTAGATGAATTATTTAATTCCCAATTAAGGAAATAAATATTACAATAGATTTTTTCAAATATTAATGAAAATGTAACATAATTTATGCCAGAATGAAAATTTTGCATCATCTTTTAAAACAATCAAGTGTTTCGGGAAACGAATCCCAAATCGGCCAATTCCTTTTAGATACGATAGAACAACGAAAGAATGACTGGAAAGTTTGCCCGCAAATTTATTCTGGGGAAGATTTCCACGATTGTATCTTATTGAAATTTGGAAATCCTAGAACAGCGCTTTTTGCGCATATGGATACAATAGGGTTTATGACCCGGTATGAAAATCAATTAATTCCAGTGGGTGGGCCTGAAACTGAAGACGGGATGCTGTTAATTGGAGAGGATGAATTGGGTCCGATTGAATGTCGATTAAGAGTTGAGGATGATTCCCTTTTTCACGATTTCCAACGTCCCATTCAACCAGGTACTTATTTATCATTCGCTCAGAATATCCGAGTGGATGGGGAATTTATTCAAGCTGCGTATTTAGATAATAGACTTGGGCTTTATACAGCATTACAAGTTTGCGAAAATTTAGAACATGGATGGGTCGTATTTAGTACTTATGAAGAACACGGTGGAGGAAGTATGCCCTTTCTTCTTAAGTTTATCCAAGAAAATCATCCAATTCGACAGGCTCTTATAGCGGATATTACTTGGGTGACTGAAGGGGTAGTTCCTCACGAGGGCGTAGCTATTTCCATCCGGGACCGATACATTCCTCGAAGAAAATTCATCGACCGCGTAATTGCTTTAGCTACGCAAAGTAAAATACCTTTTCAGTTGGAGGTAGAGGCTTCAGGAGGAAGTGATGGAAGAGAAATCCAATTTTCTCCTTATCCAATAGATTGGTGCTTCGTAGGAGCGGCGGAGGATTATGTTCATTCCCCGGATGAGAAGGTCTCCCTAGCAGATTTGGACTCAATGATTAAAATGCACCAATATTTAATGAAACACCTTTAATATATGAGTAAGAAAATCCATGATAAATCTTTTGAAATTTTTCTGACCAAAGAAGAGATTGAGTCCAGAGTTTCTTCTCTGGGAGCTCAGATAAAAAAAGATTTTGTAAGAAAAGATCCTGTATTGCTTGGAGTATTGAAAGGTTGCTTTGTTTTTATGGCTGATTTAACGAGAGCGATTGACCTTTCATTAGAGGTGTCTTTTATAAGACTACAGTCCTATGAAGGATTTCATTCCACTGGCAAACCCCAAATTTCCCTTTCAATAAAGGAAAAACTTGAAGGAAGGGATATTCTTATTGTAGAAGACATAGTTGACACAGGTAACAGTATTTATCACCTCAAAAAAGAGCTGGAAGACCTAAAACCGAGCTCTGTTTCAATAGTAGCATTGCTTTACAAACCAGATGCTTTCCGGTTTAATTACCCGATTGATTATGTCGGTTTTGAAATTCCGAATAAATTTGTCGTCGGTTATGGGCTGGATTATGATGACTTAGGTCGAAACCTGCCTGACATTTACCAAGTAATTGATTGAAAATTTAAAGAATAAAGGATGCGTAATATCGTCTTGTTTGGCCCTCCGGGAGCGGGAAAAGGTACTCAAAGTGAAAAAATCATCGAGAAATACGGTCTCACCCACCTTTCTACTGGGGACCTTTTTCGTAAGCATCTTGGCGAAGGCACAGAGCTAGGTAATCTTGCCAAAAAATATATGAATGAGGGAAGATTGGTGCCGGATGAGGTGGTCATCGGAATGGTGGAAGAGAAGATTGCATCTACCCAAGATACCAAAGGGTTCATTTTTGATGGATTTCCTCGGACTACTGCTCAAGCAGAAGCACTTGATGATATGCTAGCCAAACATGGGATGAAAATCGACGGAATGATTGCGCTTGAGGTACCTGAGGATGTTTTAAAAGCTCGAATCAAAGAAAGAGGAAAAACTTCCGGAAGAGTAGACGATCAGGATGATCAGAAAATCCAAACCAGAATAAAAGTTTACCTAGATGAGACACTTCCAGTTGCTTCTTACTATCAAAATCAGGACAAACTTACCAATATCAATGGAGTAGGGGCAATTGATAGCATCTTTGGTCAGATCAGTGAAGTGATTGACAGCTATTAAGTTCCTGATATTCCTTACCTTTGTGAATCTAACAAGCTAAGCCATCAGCTTAGCTTTTTTATTTCTATTATGGCAGAGTCCAATTTCATCGATTACGTAAAGTTTTGCTCACGATCAGGGGCTGGTGGGGCAGGCTCCATGCATTTCCGAAGGGAAAAGCATGTGCCCAAAGGAGGACCTGACGGTGGAGATGGTGGTAGAGGGGGGCATATCATCCTTCGGGGGAATACCCAAATGTGGACACTTCTACATTTGAAATATAAAAAACATGTAATAGCTGAATCCGGAAAGTCTGGAGAAGGTGGACGAAGGACAGGAGCAGACGGAAAAGATGTCATCTTAGAAGTGCCGCTCGGTACAGTAGCCAAAGATGCCGAGACAGGTGAAAAGCGATTTGAAATAACGGAAGATGGGCAAGAGGTAGTCCTGACCAAAGGAGGAAGAGGTGGATTGGGCAATCATCATTTCAAGTCTTCAACTAATCAAGCTCCTCACTACGCCCAACCTGGTGAGGAGGGAATAGAGGAGTGGATTATTCTTGAGCTTAAGCTTTTGGCAGATGTGGGGCTTGTTGGCTTTCCCAATGCCGGCAAGTCTACCTTACTTTCGGCTGTTTCTGCCGCCAAACCTGAAATTGGGGATTATCCTTTCACGACTTTGGTCCCAAATCTCGGTGTGGTATCCTATCGTGATGACCGATCCTTTGTGATGGCAGATATTCCTGGAATCATCGAAGGTGCCGCAGATGGCAAAGGATTGGGGATTAGATTTTTAAGGCATATTGAGCGAAATTCCATTCTACTTTTTGTTATTCCTGCTGATGCAGATCAGATCAAAAAAGAATACCAGATTCTTTTGGGAGAATTAGAAAAATATAATCCCGAATTGCTGGACAAAAAGCGTCTGCTGGCAATCTCCAAATCCGACTTATTAGATGAGGAATTGATGCAGGAAATGCAGGCTGAAATTCCCGAGGGAATACCTGCAGTATTCATTTCCTCCGTGACCCAAACCAACCTTGACCGACTCAAAGACATGATTTGGCAGGCCATTCATGCAGAATGATGTGTCAGATTGTCAGAATTGAGGTGATGGCAAGCATATTGATGCTAGAGGGAGATTGAACTTTAGTTTGAATTCAAATGAAAAAAAATAAAGAAGAAGTGAGCGAGCAAGCAAACGAGGAGGTTCTTGATCAAAAAGAACAGATGCAAGACGATAAAGAAGTAACTCAAGAGGAACCGGTAAAGGAGCCCGAAAGCAACTTGGATCCTTTGGCCAAAATGCAGGGTGAACTTGCAGAGATGAAGGATAAATATCTACGGCTTTATTCAGATTTTGAGAATTTTAGAAAGCGAAACGCCAAAGAGCGCCTTGATTTGATCAAGACTGCTTCAGAAGAGGTGATCCGGGATCTTATTCCGGTGGTGGATGATTTTGAGCGAGCATTCAAAGCCTCTGAAAATGAATCCGATGCGGGAAAGGTGAGAGAAGGTAATCATTTGATTTTTCAAAAATTTGTAAAGGTCCTGGAGTCCAAGGGCTTGAAAGTCATGGAGGATCAAATTGGTCATCCATTCGATGCAGAAACACAGGAAGCCATTACGCAAATACCAGCGCCAAGTGAAGAAATGAAAGGTAAAGTGATTGACGTGGTGGAGAAGGGATATACCTTAGGTGATAAGGTAGTTCGATACGCGAAGGTGGTAACAGGAGCATAAAAATCATGGCAAAAAGAGACTATTACGAAATATTGGGGGTCAGTAAATCCGCATCAGCGGATGAGATCAAAAAGGCATATAGAAAATTGGCCATCCAATATCATCCAGATAAAAATCCAGACAATCCTGAAGCTGAAGAAAAATTCAAGGAAGCAGCGGAAGCCTACGAGGTATTGAGCAATCCTGAAAAGCGTCAACGCTACGACCAATTTGGTCACCAAGGACTTGGTGGAAATGGTGGATTCGGCGGTGGCGGAATGAATATGGAAGATATTTTCTCCCAGTTTGGAGACATCTTCGGCGGTGGAGGATTTGGTTCTTTCTTCGGCGGAGGGGGCGGTGGTGGCCGACGTACCAAGAAAGGTACCAATCTACGTGTCAAGCTGAAATTGAACCTGCAGGAAATCGCCAATGGTGTAGAAAAGAAAATCAAGGTGAAACGTCATGTAGTCGCACCTGGAGTTACTTTCAAGTCTTGTTCTACTTGCCAAGGAACAGGTCAGATCAAAAAGGTGGTCAACACCATGTTGGGCCAAATGGTCTCTGCCAGCACTTGTGGAGTTTGTGGAGGAAGTGGTCAGATTGTTGATAAAAAACCCGCTGAGGCTGACGCTAGAGGATTGATCGTCAAGGAAGAAGTGATTTCTATCAATATCCCTGGCGGTGTGGCAGAAGGGATGCAGCTCAGCATGTCCACAAAAGGAAATGAAATTCCGGGAGGAATCCCTGGAGATCTGTTGATTGTCATCGAGGAGATTGAGGACAAGGTATTGCAGCGAGATGGCAATAATGTCATCTTCGACCTGTATGTTTCATTTGTAGATGCAACCTTGGGAGCATCAGTAGAAGTACCGACTATCGACGGTCGGGTGAAGATTAAGGTCGAGCCAGGTACACAAAGTGGTAAGATGCTGCGATTGAAAGGAAAAGGGATCAAAGATATCAATGGCTATTCTCGAGGAGATCAATTGATCATGGTCAATGTTTGGACTCCAACCCAACTTACAAAGGAGGAGCGGCAGACCTTGGAAGCCTTGCGAGAGTCTCCCAACTTCAAGCCGGCCCCGGGTAATTCGGAAAAGTCATTTTTCGATAAGATGAAAGAGTTTTTCTAAAATTTAAGAAGCCAGATGCAATTCTGGCTTTTTTTATATTTTTAAAAACCTTTTCAAAGTTCAGCTCGTAACCTATCCGTATGCTTCAAAAATTCTGTCTGCTTCTTATTGGAATCATCAGTGGGATAGGCGTAAGCAAGGCACAATTGGTCAAGGAGTTTAGGACTCCCGAGAAAGAAGGCTTTGAAATGGTGCAGCTTGATTTTTCTTCATACAAAAGCACCACTCACCTTAAACGATCCCGATCCACCGAACCCGTGCAAATTCACGGGCATTTGGATAATGTGAATATTCTACCGGTTTTTGATCATTGGATTGCTGATCGGATCTTGCGCGCGGAACTCAGTCATAAAAATATCCAATCTGATAATCTAGGAAGAAGCCTCACTTCTAAGATTTTTTCTACTTCAAAGGACGATTTTGGACATTCTTGGGATATAGGACTAGGATCTAATTACCTGTATCATCTGAATTTTAATTTAGGTGTCGGTATGGCAGAAATTGATTTGGCAAATCTACCGGTCAGTCAACTCAAGGTGCAAAGTGCCAGTGCAGACGTCCTCATTCATTATAGTGACCGAGAGCCCAATCGTATTTTGATGGATACCCTGTTGGTAACTTTAAATATGGGGACGGTTGATATCCGTGACGCCAACTTTTCGAATGCGGATAAAATGATTTTTGAGGTGAATTATGGTAAAATAAACCTAAATTTCAGTGATGGTATGGCTTCCAAATGCCAAGTGATTGCTGCTGTAGGCGCCGGTTCGCTATACCTCAAGATTCCTTCGGAAAATTATCCAGTCAGGATCAAAATGAAAACAACGGCTATGTGCCGGACCTCCCTGCCAAAATACCTCCGACAAATAGATAGTGAAACCTACGTGACCAGAGGCTTTTCGGCTGATGATCCAAAGTTGATGGATCTGACCATAGACGTTGGTGTAGGTTCGCTCAAAGTCGAATAAAACCACCATGCTTGAAATAAAACAACTAAATAAAACCTACGGGAAAAACCGCGCCCTGACAGACGTGGATCTCCATGTTCCCAAAGGGGTGATTTTTGGATTACTTGGTCCAAATGGCGCCGGTAAGTCGACCCTGATCCGAATCATCAACCAAATCATCGATGCCGACTCTGGTGAGATCCATATCAATGGTAAAAAACTCGCTCCAGATCATATTTCTCAAATAGGCTATCTCCCAGAAGAGCGTGGTCTTTACAAGAAAATGAAGGTTTGGGATCAGATGCTGTATTTTGCTCAACTGAAAGGGATGAGCAAAGCAGAGTCCAAATCAAGAATCAATACTTGGCTTGGGAAAATGGACATGCTCAGTTGGAGAGAAAAAAAGGTCGAGGACCTTTCCAAAGGGATGGCTCAGAAGGTTCAGTTCATTTCTACTATTCTTCATGAACCGGCATTATTGATCTTGGATGAGCCGTTTTCTGGGTTTGATCCGGTCAATGCGGAGATTATCAAGGATGAGATTTTGGAGCTGAAGGAGAAGGGCACCACGGTCATACTCAGTACGCACCGAATGGAGTCCGTGGAGCTGCTTTGTGATCAGGTGGCGATGATAAACAAATCCCGTAAGATCCTCGACGGAAGTATCCGAGAGGTAAAGTCAAGTTATCGCCCAAATATTTTTCATGTCACTTTGGAAGATCTCCAAGCTCCTCTACCTTCCGCTTGGAAAGCTGTAGTGGATGGAGGGCTTTGGCATTTCTCTCTAGCCTTGGAGGGCAAAACCCCAAATGAATTGCTAGCAGAACTCATGCAGATGGGGCAAGTGGCCAGATTTCAAGAAAAGATTCCAAGTATGGAAGAGATTTTTATCCACCAAGTAAAGAATAGGGATTATGAATAAAATTTGGTTAGTCATTCAGCGCGAGTACTTATCTCGAGTGAAGAAAAAATCATTTTTGCTAGCCACGCTCCTGACTCCATTAATCTTTCCTGCGATAATGGGGATATTTATTTGGATAGCTGTGGAGGAAAAGGAAAATCAATCCCTTCGGATCATCGAAGTGGTAGATGAAAACAATCTCTTCTTCATGGAAAGCTCAGATCAATACGCTTTTTCTTTTTCAGACAGAAATGTGGAGGAAGCAAAGGAGCTAGTTCAAAAAGGAGACCGCTATGGTTTTTTATTGATTCCAAAAATTGACTTGGAAAATCCTCAGGGTATCACCTACTACGGGGAAGAAAATCCAAATATGAATTTGATTTCCTATTTGGAGAGCAGTCTTCGCAAAAAAATTGAAGATCAGCGCCTCTATGACTCGGGGATAGACCCCCAAATCCTTTCAGAAATCCGTACTTCCGTCGATGTGACGGCAATTACTCTCGATGAAGAAGGAGGCGAGCGGGTGTCGGATGCCACCGTCAACTATGCTATCGGGTTTCTTGCTGGTATTTTGATCTACATGTTCATTTTCATCTACGGCAATCAAATCATGCAAGGGGTGATTGAGGAAAAGTCCAGTCGAATCGTGGAAATCCTCGTCTCTTCGCTGAAGCCTTTTCAGTTGATGATGGGTAAAATCGTTGGAATTGCAGGAGTTGGCTTGACCCAACTGCTGATATGGATTGTCTTAATTGGGACGCTGACCACCGTGGTGACAGGGTTTTTGGGAATGCAGATGCCCCAGCAGCAAGCCCTGGAAATGGCTCAGGCAGACATGGGTGAAGCTGTACCAGATGGAGAACTGGGTGAAATATTAGCGGTAATTCAAGGAATTGATTTCGTTACCCTAGTAGGCACTTTCGTATTCTATTTTCTTGGAGGCTATTTACTTTATGGTGCCTTGTTCGCTGGGATAGGTTCTGCAGTGGATGCACCTTCAGATGCGCAGCAATTTATGCTGCCGGTGACTATTCCATTGATAGTAGCTTACATGGGATTGTTTGTGTTTGTGCTTCAAGATCCGAATAGTACCACCTCTTTTTGGCTGTCAATTGTGCCACTTACCTCTCCAATCGCTATGATGGGTAGGATCAGCTACGGGGTTCCATTCTGGGAGCTTTTGCTTTCGATGGGATTATTGGTTTTGGGCTTTTTGGCCACCACTTGGTTGGCAGGAAAAATCTATCGGATCGGAATTCTGATGCATGGCACCAAGCCCGGTTACAAGACCCTTTGGAAATGGATCAAGACCAGTAATTGAGAATAAAAAATAAAGTCAAGAGCTGAGAAACAAGAGTCAAGAGAAAAGAAGCTAGAGTTTTCAAAAAAAAATCCCGACTAGGAATGGTCGGGATTTTTGATGACTATCTAAGGTATGCTGAGAGCATCCAGACTACCTTTTCTTTTGCTGTGATGTAATCACTCATCAAGGTCACTGTACCTTCGTCACCCTGGGCTGCTGCAGCTTCCAAAGCTTCCCGCTCAATTTCCAAAAGCGTATTGATGTTATCTCGTGTGATTTCAACCATTTGCTTAGAGTCTGACACTTTCATTGCCTCCTTGATGGAGGAGTTTTCGATGTATTCGCCGTACGAAGAGAAAGGTCTAGCACCCAATGTTAAAATCCGTTCTGCTACTTCATCTACACTTTCATTTGCGGTTGTGTACAATTCCTCGAATTTCGCATGAAGCTCAAAGAAATTAGGTCCGCTAACGTTCCAATGGAAGTTTCTCAAGTTTTGATAGTAGATCTGATAGTTGGCTAATAAGGTGTTGAGCTTATCCACCAAAATCGCGGTATCTTTTACCTCTAATCCTATGTCGTTCGTTTTCATATTGTTTGTTTATTTTTGTCTTTGATTTAATACTTTAAATTTACTAAAAATTACCCTCTGATACCAACTGATAATTTCTATAGCTATCATATACTTTCTATCGAATCTGAGAGTTAATAGTTAAAATATATCAGCAAGAGTCTCCCGATGAAAAACCGTTTTCAGGATCTTACTTCCATAGATTTTTACCAAAACCGACGACAGGTGAAGTGGCTGGTAGTCGCCCTGTCTATTTTGATAGGAGCAGGGTCCATCTGGTATACAAATCGTTTGGTGGAGGAGTTGAAAGCTCGGGAGCGAAGACAAATTGAATTGCTATCCAGTGCTTTGGAGTATGCGGCAAGCAATGCGGATAACCTCTCCTTTATCAATCAAGAGATCATTCAGCAAAATTACTCCATTCCGATCATCATGGTGGATGCAAGTGGAGCTCCATTGGAGTTTCGAAATATTCCCTTTCGGAAAAATGCTTCCTCCCAAGACTCGACTAAGATCCTTGCCGAGGAGCTGGAAGAGATGAAGGCGGAATATGAGCCCATATTGCTGCGGGAAGCAGATATTCAGATCTTTTATCGCAATTCGGAGCTACTCACCAATCTTCGCTATTATCCTTACGTTCAGCTGGCCGTGATCTTGATTTTTGGGGTATTGGCTTATGCACTGTTCAATCAAAGCAAAATTGCAGAGCAAAACCGGGTTTGGGCGGGCCTGACCAAAGAAACTGCCCACCAACTAGGAACGCCCATTGCTTCACTCATGGCCTGGATTGACTATCTGCGAAATTCGCCTGTGTGGGAAGAAAACAAGGAAATCATCACGGAAATGGACAAGGACGTGGTGAAGCTTCGTATGGTCACGGAGCGGTTCAGCAGTATCGGCAGCAAGCCGGTCATCCAATCCGAAAACCTCTATCAAGCCATTGAGGAGACGATCAACTATCTCCGACCTCGAATTTCCACGAAAGTGGATCTCATCATCAATGCAGACTCGCAAAATCTCGATGCCATGATGAATAAGCCTCTCTTCGAATGGGTTATCGAAAATATCTGCAAAAATGCCGTGGATGCCATGAAAGGAAAGGGGCGGATTGAGATCGATATCCTCCAGGATAGTGACAAATTCGTGATCGTGGATATTAGCGATACCGGAAAGGGGATCGAAAAGCGCAATTTTAAAAAAGTATTCAACCCAGGATTCTCTACCAGGCAGCGGGGCTGGGGACTGGGCTTGACGCTGGCAAAGCGCATCATCGAAGGCTATCATGGTGGAAGAATTTTTGTCAAAACTTCCGAAATCGGAAATGGTACCACTTTTCGCATCATCCTGCATAGTACCATTGAGGGGGCAGAGCAGTTTGTGACAGAGGGGATTTTGGAATATTGAGGAAATACGAGTTTAGAAATACGAGGTACGTGCTTATTAGAAGCATTAAAGCCAATCCCAATTTGTTAGAACTGGCTAAATACCAAAAAAGGCCTCGTAATTCGTCATTCGTATTTCGTAATTAAAAAAGTCCTAAAGGCTTTTTTAATTACCTTTGCCCCCTGAAATTTACAATCCATGAGTTTGAAAGACGAAATCAAAAAGCGCCGAACATTTGCCATCATTGCTCACCCGGATGCCGGAAAGACCACTTTGACTGAGAAGCTACTCCTTTTCGGTGGAGCAATCAATACGGCAGGCGCCGTCAAATCCAACAAAATCGATACGGCTACCAAATCTGACTGGATGGAAATCGAGAAGCAGCGAGGTATCTCGGTCGCGACTTCTGTCATGGGTTTCGAATACAAAGACATTAAAATCAATCTTCTGGACACGCCGGGTCACCAGGACTTTGCCGAAGACACCTATCGGACCTTGACTGCCGTGGACTCCGTGATTATGGTTATCGACTGTGTGAAAGGGGTGGAGATTCAGACTGAAAAGCTCATGGAGGTCTGCCGAATGCGGAATACGCCGGTGATCTGTTTTATCAACAAGCTGGACCGGGAGGGTAGAGACCCTTATGACTTGCTTGATGAGGTGGAGGAAAAACTCAATATCAAAGTCAGGCCTCTTTCTTGGCCTATTGGAATGGGTAAAAGCTTCAAGGGAGTTTATAATTTGTATGAGAAAAAACTGAACCTATTCACTCCTTCCCAGCGCAAGCTCAGTGATGATCGACAGGTCTTTGAAAACTTGGAAGATGGATCATTGGATCGCTTGATTGGGAACAGCCTCGCAGATCAGCTTCGCGAAGATGTGGAACTCATCGAGGGAGTCTATCCTGATTTTGATCCCAAGGAGTACTTGGAAGGAAAGGTGGCACCGGTATTTTTTGGATCAGCGGTCAACAATTTCGGGGTGAATGAAATGCTGGACACGTTTATCAAAATCGCTCCTGCACCTAAAAGCCGACAAACCGATGTCCGTGAAGTGACTCCGGATGAATCCAAGTTTTCGGGGTTTGTTTTTAAGATCCACGCCAATATGGATCCCAATCACCGAAATAGAATTGCTTTCTTACGGATTTGCTCAGGAAAATTTGAAAGAAACAAGCCTTACAACCATGTTCGTGGCCCAAAGCCGCTACGATTTTCCAACGTGACCCAGTTTATGGCACAGGATAAAGAGATCATCGATGAGGCTTTCCCGGGAGATATTGTAGGATTGTATGACACGGGAAATCTGAAGATCGGGGATACGATCACAGATGGAGAGGATTTGACTTTTACAGGAATCCCGAGCTTCTCTCCGGAGATTTTCCGCGAAGTGGTCAACAAGGATGCGATGAAGACCAAGCAGTTGGAAAAAGGCCTGAAGCAACTGATGGAAGAAGGAGTAGCGCAGCTATTTACCTTCGATATGGGGTCTCGAAAGGTGATCGGTACGGTGGGTCAGCTTCAGTTTGAGGTGATTCAGTTCCGATTGAAAAACGAATATAACGCCACCGTGGAATTCCATCCGATGAATCTATACAAGGCATGTTGGATCAGCAGCAAGGATAAGAAGCAATTGGATGAATTTGTCCGATCCAAAAACCGCCACATCGCACATGATAAGGATGGCAAGCTAGTCTTTATGGCCGAGTCCAAAGCCTGGCTTCAAATGGTTCAGGACAATTATCCCGAGATTGAATTCCATTTTACTTCGGAGTTCTAGTACCACAACCCTCCATGTTTTGAAAACCTGGAGGGTTTTTTAGCACTTGGTAGTCTAGATTCTCCGGAATCGAGATGGCAGATTAATTGACTGCTGCTTTCGGAAAATTAGTTTAAAGTATCTTTTCATAGAAAAGTGGAAAAATTTGGAATCAGATTCCGAATTTTTCCATATTTTTAACCATGATTTATCGGAAAGCTTCTGAAAAGTTACTGGAACTGGCCACTTATTTTAAGGTGGTTGCAGTCGTCGGCCCTCGTCAATCCGGTAAGACTACACTTGTTCGTTCGATTTTCCCTCACAAGCCTTACATTTCATTAGAAGATCCGGATCGGAGAAGATATGCAATAGAAGATCCTCGTGGCTTTTTGGGAGATTTTCCAGAGGGTGCTATTCTTGATGAAGTACAACGAACCCCTGAATTATTCTCCTACCTCCAAGGGATAGTTGATGACAAGCCCACTACGGGTCAATTTATCTTGACCGGTTCCAATAACTTTCTTTTGCAGCAATCGATCACCCAGAGTTTGGCAGGAAGGGTGGGTTATTTGCAGTTACTCCCATTCCAATTAGCAGAAATTTATTCAAAGGAACAGGAGGTGCCGGATGAAGACTCTTTGATGTTAAAAGGTGGATTTCCACCGATTTATCAGCCTGGGATTCCCACGCACCTTTGGTATCCCAATTATTTACGAACCTATATTGAACGAGATGTTCGTCAAGTGAAAAATATTTCAGACTTGATCGTTTTCGAAAGATTTATCCGACTTCTGGCTGGGCGAGTGGGTCAAGAGTTGAATCTATCATCCTTAGGAAATGAGGTCGGCGTAGATAGCAAAACCATACAATCCTGGGTTGGAATTCTAGAGAGTAGTTTTTTGATTTACTTGTTGCGTCCCCATTTTCAAAATTTCAATAAAATTATCGTCAAACGTCCCAAGCTCTATTTTCTGGATACTGGCTTGGTGAGCTTTTTACTGGGGATTGAGCGTAAAGACCAATTAAAAACCCACCCGTTGAGAGGTGCACTTTTTGAAAATCTAATCGTGACCGAATTAATCAAGCAGCGAACGCATCAAGCACAAGAAATCAATTTGTTTTTCTGGAGGGATAAGACCGGGCATGAGATTGATGTGCTGATCGATGAAGGTGTGGACTTGATTCCCATCGAAATTAAATCTGGAAAAACCATTAATTCGGATTACTTCAAAAACCTGAAATTTTGGATGAAACTCAGCGGACAAAAAAAAGGGATGGTTTTGTATTGTGGAGAGCAATCTCAATCCCGAAGTGATGGAGTTAAGGTTCTAAACTGGAAAGGATATTTCTACAGTGATTAAGAAATTGGGTCTTTATGGCCGAATCCAAAGCCTGGCTGCAAATGGTTCAGGACAATTATCCTGAGATGGAGTTTCACTTTACTTCGGAGTTTTAATAATGGAAAAACCTTCAGATTTGTTTTTCTGAAGGTTTTTTTTGTTGCTTTTGAAACGACTCTGTGTACAGCTTTTCATTTTCCTTATCTGATGCTTAGCCGTTTTCTTTGACGTATTAAAAACCCATCATACTGAAATTGATGATACTAAAAACTTCAATTCACAAATTGAATTCCGATTAAATCTAATTCAGTGAAAATTTAAGAAGCTGGGGATCCGCTGAGTCAACAAAGCCAACTAGAATATCATCTGTGATATCGACAGCTAATTTTGAAATTGGTTTATCTAGTGAAATAATCTTCTTTGGCTTTCCATCCCAATCATAAACCATTACTAATTCGCTCTCTCTTGAATCCTCGAGCGTATTCGACTTGCCTGAAAAGAGTATATAAATAAAGCTCTCTGAAACCGCAACATCAAGACAACCAAATTTATTCCCTTCCTTCATTACGGCACTTATAACGTTGCCTGTGGTACCTTGAAAATCAGGAGCCCAATGATGGATTTGATTTATGAGTTTGAGTTCATTGCTCTCATTCATCGTAAGAATATCAAATGAAAATGCAAAAAGGGTTGTAGAAACAAATTTATTTTGATGTGGGTGTTTAAGGAGTTTTCCTTGATAAGCCATCGCAAGAGTTTGATAGTTTATATTTTGTTCATTTTCATTTTTGGGAAAACCTATCGTTGATTCCATAGCTTCGTTTGTACCCGATTTTTGAGTTGCATATCTCCCTTCA